>JBJOGW010000085.1:0-24852 GCA_046048055.1 Planctomycetota bacterium | reverse complement strand
TCGATCAGGAACGGGCACAGGCTCTGCTGGAGTCGACCGCCGTGATCCGCGGTGACGATCCCTTTCGGTACGCCGCCACGCCCACCCGTGAACTTGAGGCACTTCAGGCCACGCTGCAAAGACTGCGCGAGCGCGGCGATCGAATCGACGCGCTGGTGGAGATGTCCGGGGGGCTGGCGCCCGCGGAGCTGTCGGAGGTCTCGCCACGCCAGCTGCTCCGCTCGCTGGGGCAGATGGAACCGGTCTTCCGTCAGATGACCCTGGCCATGCGGGAGACCGATCCCGATCGCGCCCGCGAAGCCCTGATGCAGGTGGACACGATGATCGGGGCCCTGAAGCCGCCGGCCCACCTGCTGGCGTGGCTGCTTCCCTCGTACGAGCGGGCCCTCGAGCGCAAGCTGGCCTACGCCGCCAAGGCCGAGGAACTGGAGGCATGGCTCAAGCGGCTGGCGGCTGATCCGGAGGGCGCGGCGCGGTGGATGTCGCCCGCCCTGCTCTGGTCGCGTGTGGCTGCTCGGGTGCAGGCCCTGCCTGAGGCGTCGGTGGACGCGGTGGAGCTGATGCGCACGGATGGACCCGATGCCGCCGGTCCGCTGCGGGAAACGGCTCTGGACTGCCTGCAGGGTTGCCGCGAAACCATCTTCGCTGCCATGGCCCAGGCGGCGGCCGCTGAGCGGCGGGACATCGACTTCGACAGCGTGCCGGGTGTGCGCGGCGCTCCGCCCGTGCGCCTGTACGGCGGATTGCGGGGTGCGGCCCGCCTGGCCGCTGCGACCACATGGACCGCGTCGACCGACGATGCCATCGCCATGGTGGACCTGGCCATGGCCGTCGTGGCGGCACTTGCGGCCGACCCGCACCAGTCCAGCAGCTGCACCAGCCTTGCGATCACGCGCGAGCTGGTGCCCGTGATTCGACGCGTGGCCCGCCGACCCGACCTGACCCCCGAACGCCGCGAGCGACTCGAGCGTGCCGTGGCTCGCGTGGATCGCGGCGATCCCTTCGGCTTTCGTGCCTCGCTGAACGCCGAACGCTCGGTGCTGCGGCGATCCCTGATCGAGCTGCGCGGAGACCAGTCGCTCGAGGGTTTCCACAAGGCGCTGCGGCAACGCCCGCCCGCGTGGGTCATGGCGGTGTCGCTGGTTCTTCGACCCGACGATTCGGAACCGCCCGAAGCCTCTCCGCCACTGCGGGATGTCTCGGACCTCTTCCCGATCGATCGGATGCAGGAACTGGCCAGGGCCCGCAACGACGTGGAGGCCCTCATGGGCCCTCCGGCGACCGACGCCGTGGCGCGCCGCCGCAACCGGGCCCGCTGGACTTTGCTCCCGGTGGTGACGCTTCGCGATCCCGGCGAGGACGCCGGCTCCGCCCAGGCCGTGCTCTCCCAACTGGACGCCGCCCTGCGCGGCGAGTGAGGCTCACTCCGCCAGGAACTTCCGGAACTCCGGTCCCCAGGCTTCGCAGGCCTGGCGCGCCGTGCCCAGCTCGGACAGCTTCTCGGCGCCGAACCGCTGCGTATCCAGGGTGTTCATCCACGCGGCCACCACCGGACCCTTCTCGCCATCGGTGGCGTAGATCTCGCAGGCCGCGTAGCCGTAGCCACGCTTGAGCAGCTGCGTCTGCGGGGCCACGTTCAGCATGGGCTTGTTGGGCTTGATGGCGGTGATCTGGCCACGCACCACCAGCATGCGTTCACCCGAGCCACCGGCCCTCTCCAGGGCGGCCTGCAGGCTCTCCTGGAAGCGGGCCTGGAGGTCGCGGAAGTCCTCGGCCGCCAGTTCCAGATCCACGTTGGGCGAGATCGAGACCGGCTCCACGCGCACCTTGCCGTACTGGGACAGGGCAAACCCCCTGGCGCGGAACTGGTGCGTGTGGTCATCGCTCCGCGAGGCCATCATTGGCACGCTGCTGGGGATGAAGCCGCTCCGCGCGGCGGTCGCGCCTCCGCAGGCGGAAACCATGCAGGCGAGCAGGACCAGAGCTGCGCGAATGATGAGGTTGGGCATGGCCGGAGCCTACCGAATGAACCGCAACGATCCGAAGTTGGGCACGATGCCCGGACTTCGGCCCGAGGGATCACGCATGTCGAGCCCGCCACCCAGTGGATAGGTGGCCGGGAAGTACACGCACCACGCATGGCCCACCAGCAGTTCACCCGGCACCACGAACGGCGTGTCGAAGCCGATCGCGGACTTCAGGATGGGGTGCGGCCTTCCCCAGTAGCGGCTGTCGCGGCTGGCCGGACTGTTGTCGCCCAGCAGCAGGTACTGGTCGGATCCGAGCACCGCGGGATTGGCGGCGTCGCAGGCGAAGGCGCGTCCGTTGAGCAGTGGCCCATTGCTGGGCACCTGGTTGCCGGGCAGCAGGACGCCCGGCTGGTAGTGCAGGTCGCGGTCGATCCGAAGCCCGCGCGCCGTGAAGGGCGTCCCGCCCAGGTTCCATGCCAGGGACTGCAGCGGCTGCGAGCGGGCATCCATCGGGTTGGTCGCCGCGCGTGCCAGATCCACCCCGCACGCCACCAGCCGCTCGCGCGGCGACGTGCCGTCGGCGTCCAGTTCGTATGGCAAGTCGATCACGGCCTTGCCCTGCACGAACACCCACACCGTCTGGTCCACGTGCCACAGGTCCAGGTCGATCACCGAACCGACGTCGCCAAGCGGAACGCTGGTGGAGGCCAGCGGCACTGCCGTGCCGGACTCCATCGCCACGGTGGCAAAGGCCTCACCATGTCGGATGCCCGCCGTGACCAGCAGGCCACGCGTGCGAAGCTCCATCGATGCGGAGAACGCCGCCGGATCCTGCGGCTCGAAGGCCCCCCGCATGCGCACGTCGCTCACCGGGTACTCCGGCACGCGACGCCACGCGTTGTAGGCGCTCCAGTCCGTGATCGGCCATGCACGCGTGTCCAGCTCCAGACGCGTGGCGGATTCACGCGGCCAGCTCCAGGCGCGGGTGTCGGTCCAGGTCCAAGCGCCACGGTCCGCGGCCTGTGGCTTCAGGGCGGGGCCCGGCCAGCCCCGCCGCATCCGCTGCTCCAGGCGAGGCACGTCCACCGGTCGCCAGTCGCTGTGCCACACCGGCTGCCACACCACGCGTTGCACCATCTCCGGCTTGCGCACGATGCGCAGGTCGTCCGCCTCGGCGCCTGCCTGCGCCACGAACACGTCACCGTCGGCCAGCACCACGCTCTCGCCCGGCATGCCCACCAGCCGCTTGATGTAGTTCTGCGTGTCGCCCACCGGATCGGGTGGGTTCTTGAACACCGGCACGTCCCATCGCTGCGGCGGAAAGACCCACGGCACGTACTTCACCACCAGCACGCGATCGCCGCCCACCGACTGCCTTCGAAGCAGGCCCAGTTCCTCGGCACCCACGGGCATCTGCCGTGAGACCATCGGGTCCAGCACGGGGACCGACGCGTTGGCAGCGCTGCCGCCCTCGAAGAGCGGGCCCGCGTCCGCGTCGTACGCGTAACCGGTGTGGTCGCCGCGCAGCCGCACGTGCTGGCCCTTGAGCGTGGGGCCCATGGAGCCGGTGGGAATGAAGAAGCCCTCCATGGCGAAGCCACGAAAGACCATGGCCACCACGAAGGCGATGAGCAGGCCCTGCAGGGTGTCGATCCAGTCGCCCTCGCTCCGGGATGCGGCGTCGTTCATGGCAGCAGTTCCTCCACGGGCACGGCGATCTCGCGACGATCGGCGTCCAGCCGCACCAGCACCAGCTGGACCAGGATCCGGCCGTCGATCACCGAGCCCGGGCCCTCGCCCGTGTTCACGCGCGTGCCCTTCTTCGGCAGCCGCCTGGCCAGCTCCTCGTAGGTCTGGTCCTCGTAGCGCAGGCAGCACATCAGACGGCCGCATCGGCCGCTGATCTTGAGCGGGTCCATGGTCGCCTTCTGGGTCTTGGCGCTCTTCATGCTCACGGGCTTGAGCACCTTCAGGAAGTTCTTGCAGCAGCAGTGCTGGCCGCACTTCTCGTAGTCGGCCACCAGCCGGGCCTCGTCGCGTGCGCCGATCTGCTGGGCCGTGACCGGCGTGCCGAACGCCTGCTGCAGCGCCGCGACCAGCGGGTCCACGTCAGGCCTGGACTCGTCCAGCGCCATCCAGTGCAGCGTGAGCAGCTCGCCGCCCAGGATCGCCTCCAGTTCCACCAGCTTGATCGGCAGGGTGAAGCCCCGCGCGATCTCGCGTGCCCGGTCCAGCCGCGCCCGCGTGCTGGCCTGCAGCCGGCTCCAGGTCTCCATGTCCGCGGGCTCCGCCACGCGAAGCACGCGACCCTCACCGGAGAACGGGTAGTCCTTGCCGCCGGATCGCTCGATGTACTGGAGCATCTCGCTCCGTGACACGCTCTTGCCGCAGCCGCCGTTGCCGCAGGTGGTGGTGAGCATCTCGCCCAGCTCCGTGCCTCGCGGCGTGCGCACCACGATCCTGCTTCCGCAACCGGGCTTGGCGGAACCGTCGTACGGGAACTCGCCGACCATGCGACGTGCGCCGTAGCGCACCACGATGCTGGTGGGTGGCTTGCGCGCGGCGTAGATCTGCTCGTCGGTCCGCGTGCCGCCACGCGTGGCGGGATCGGCTTCCTGCTCGAAGATGGGCAGCGGAACGATCGGCACGCGACGTGCCATCCTAACCCACGGAGATCCGCGGGCCGTCACGCCCGCTCGCCTCCCACCGCGAGCACCGGACCGCGTTCAGGCGCGACGTCGTGCCGGACCCGGCTTGCCGCTCTTGGTTTTGCCGCGGGCAGCATCACGGCGCGGCTTCGCCGCGGGCTTGCGCGCCGGCTTGGAGGCGGCCTTGGAGGCGATCCGTGGCGCCGGCGTGGCGGGTCGCTCGCCCTCATCCTGCCATCGGCGGCGCGCGCTGAACTGCACCTTGATCGGGACCTCGCTGAAGGGCAGCTCCTCGCGAAGGCGGTTCAGCAGGTAGCGCTCGTAGCGACCCTTGAACAGCTCGGGCTTGTTCACCACCATGGCGATGGTGGGCGGGTTCACCGCGATCTGGCTCACGTAGAAGACCTTGGCCTTGGTTCCCAGCCTGCTGCTGGGGCCGCGCTCTTCAAGAATGCGCCGGATGGCCGCATTGACCTGGCCGGTGCCCTCGCGATGGGCCGCCTGGTCCCGCAGCGAGAAGCTCATGGCCACCGCGTCGCGCACGCCCGTGCCCGTCTTGGCGCTCACGAAGCAGATGGGCGCGTACTCCAGGCCCGGGAACTCCTGCGTGAGGTAGTCCTGGTAGTCGGCGGGCTTGAGCGTGCGCTGCACCAGGTCCCACTTGTTCACCACGATCACCGTGGGCTTGAAGCCCTCGATCAGCTGCCCGGCCAGCTGCTTCTCGATCTGGCTGCTCTTCTCGGTCGCGTCCAGCAGCAGCCAGCACACGTCCGCGCGGGCGATGGCCTCGGTGGTGCGCGTGTTGGCGTAGAACTCGATGTCGCCGTCCCAGCTCTTGCGCTTGCGAACGCCCGCCGTGTCGATGAAGGTGACCGCGCGCTCGCTCAGCTGGATGCGCACGTCCACGCTGTCGCGGGTGGTGCCGGCGATCTCGCTCACGATCACGCGTGGCTCGCCGGCGAGCTGGTTGATCAGGCTGCTCTTGCCCGCATTGCGGCGGCCCACGATGGCCACGCGCAGGTCACTGCCGGGCGGAGCCTCGTCCACCTCGTCGGCCTTGCCCGGCAGGCGGGCGCAGATGGCGTCGCGCAGGCGGTTCAGGCCGTTGCCACTCTGGGCGCTCACGCAGACGGGTTGTCCAAAGCCCAACTGGGCCGCATCCTGGGCTGAGTTCTCCAGGCTGCGGTCGTCCACCTTGTTGGCCACCAGCACGGTGCGCCGGGCCAGGCCCCGTCGCCGCAGCAGCTGCGACACGGTCCGGTCCAGGGCCAGCACGCCGTCACGCGCGTCGATGGTGAACAGGATCACGTCGGCGTTCTCCGCCGCGGCCATGATCTGGAACTCGATGTCGGGCGTGAGGCCCGCCAGGTCCTTGCCCGCGTCGTCGATGCGGTTCCTGTCGGTGGTGTAGACGCCCCATCCGCCGGTGTCGATGACTTCCACGGCGCGAGCCGGGCCGCGCGTGGGCTTCACGCTGATGGCGGCCCCCACGCGATCACGCGTGACGCCCGGCGTGGGATCCACGATCGAGATGCGCTTTCCGGCGAGCCGGTTGAAAAGGCTGCTCTTGCCCACGTTGGGTCGACCGATGATGGCCAGCCGAGGAAGCATGAGCCCGTCATGGTAGGTGAAGCCCCGCCTCTACACTTGATCCCATGCGCCGAGACCTGATGGCATGGATGCCGGTCGTGCTCGCCTTGTGCAGCGTGCCCGCGTGCGCCCCCGGTGGCCGTCCCGCCGCCGCCCTGCTCGTGGAGCAGTCCGGTACCAACGCCGACTTTGGACAGGCCGCCAGCGCCGGAGCCCAGCTGGCCCTGGCCCGTGCCGACCTGTTGCAGGTGCAGCGGTCGCCGCTGGCCCAACCCATGGTGCTCATGGAACGTGATGCGGCCAGCGCCTCCAGGCCCGCCGAGGCCGCGGCCAGGGCGCTGGAACCGGACACGCTGGTGGGCATCGGGCTCAACGACAGCGACGAGGCCCTGGCGGCCGTGCCCGTGTTCACCCGGGTGGGCAAGCCGTTCATGATCATCGGGGCCACGGACCCCAACCTGCCCAATCGCTGCGGCCCGGGCACCTTCCTGGCGTGCTTCGGTGATGACACCCAGGCGCTGGCCGCGGCTCGATTCGCCGCACGCTCCTTCGGCAAGCGCTGTCTGCTGGTGGAGGACTCGCGCTACGACTACACCAGCGGTCTGGCCCGGTACTTCCGGGAGTCCTTCGAGCGACTCGGCGGCGAGGTGACCGAGCGGATCGACCTGCGGTCGCCCACGGCACGCGAGGCGCTCGCCAGGCGACAGGGCAAGCCCGCGCCGGACTTCATCTTCCTCTCGGCCGAGCCGGACGGGCTGCGCGACATGCTGCAGCCGATCCGAGCCGCGTTCCCGGTCACGCCCATCATGGGCGGCGACGGCCTCGACAGCTCGGTGCTCGATGAGGCCCCGGCGCACGTCTCCGAGGCCGTGCACTTCACCACGCACGCATGGTTCGGCAAGGGTGCCACGCCGGAGGCGGCCGCGTTTGCGCAGGCCTACACCGAGGCCTACGGCACGCCGCCGCCCAACGGCTTCGCGGCGCTCGGCTACGACGCCATGAGCATGGTGAACACGGCGGTGAACAAGGCGAGCGTGCTGGGCCCACCCAGCCCGGCCGACATCGCGAAGGCGATCGGCGAGATCCGCAACTATCGCGGAGCCAGTGGCGTCATCTCGTATGCCGATGGCCCCGTGCCCCGCAAGGACGTCTGGATCGTCGGCATTCGCCGCGGCGAGCGATTCCTCGCCGATCGCGTCTCACCCTGAGGCGGGCGTGCGGCAGGCGCGGAATCCCACCGTCGCCTCGCGCGTGTCCGGACGGGTCAGTGTGCGGCTGGCGGACTTCGCGCAGATGGGGCAGTTGAACCAGCTGCCGCCCCGGAAGGGCTGCATGCCCTCGGGGCCGGCCGCGGGATCGAAGCACCACTCCCACACGTTGCCGTGCATGTCGTGCAGGCCCCACGCGTTCGCCTTCTTCGTTCCCACCGCATGCGTCTGCCCGCTGGACTGGTCGCGGCTCCAGCTGAACTCGCCGATGCGCGCCTCCTGGTCACCGAAGGCGAACGCGGCCGAGCTGCCCGCGCGGCAGGCGTACTCCCACTCGGCCTCGGTGGGAAGCCTCCAGCCGGGACCGCCCAGGTCCTTCACCATGGCGAACTGGATGCCACCATCCTGCCGGCGAACCACCTTCTGCAGGTCGTAGCGCGGCGGCAGGCTCTCGCGCTTCGAGCGAGCGTTGCAGTACTCCATCGCGTCCCACTGCGACACCTGCTCCACCGGTCGCAGCGGCGCATCGGCGGCGTCGGCGAACTTCGACGGGTTGCGACCGACTGCGGCCTTGAACTCCGCCTGCGTGATCTCGGTGCGGGTCATCAGGAACGGCTGATCGAAGGTGATGATCGTCCCGGCGCGCTCCCCGAAGTTCTCGTCCAGCTGGCCCATGCCCTGGTCGAGCGCGGCCATGGCGAAGGAACCCTTGGGCACGGTCACCTCGTCGCGCGCGGTGTCCTGGCCCGCCACCATGACGGCCAGCAATCCGAGGGACAGCGGTCGCAGGATGATGGATGTGGAAGGCACGGGTCAGAACCGCAGCAGCATGGTGCCGATGTCCCCGGCATCCACCGTGCCGCTGCCGTCCAGGTCACCCAGCGGACCTCGCGACCCGAACAGCAGAAGCAGTGCGCCGATGTCTCCCGCGTCGACCGATCCCGACTCGTCCAGATCGACGGGGTCGAAGGTCACGGCGGTCGCGGGCACGGTCACGTGCCCGCCCGTGGGTCCGGTGTTGCCCGTGTCCAGCGTGCCCATGTACGTGGGACCAAGCATGTACGGATAGGCCGGGGATCCCGCATTGTCGATGGTCACGAAGTACGCCCATGTGCCCTGCGGGAATTCCGGAGTCACGCAGAACCGCGCGTTCGAGTCGTTCAGGTCGCCCAGGCCCGACACATACTCGTGGTCCTCGATGTAGTACCCCAGCGGATAGGTGCCGCTGACGGCCGGGCCGTAGTTGGCCGAGGTGAGCGCGGTGCCGTCCGGCAGCGAGGTGCGCTGCGTGATGCTGCGCAGCCGGTAGCTGCTCTTGATGCGCCTGATGCCGCCGGTGCCGTCGGTGTTGGCGTATCCGAAGGGCCCGTAGACGGGGAAGCCGTCGAAGCCGAAGCCCACGATCGGCGAATGCTCGGTGGGCACCAGGTCGTACATGCACGCGGCGTTCTGGTGGTTGTGGTACTGCGTCTGCGCCGGATGCCCGCCGCAGGAGTCGAAGCCCGGTCCTTCGACCACGATCGCGTTCTGGTGCCAGACGTTGCGGTTGTTGTAGCTGCGGGCGTCGCTGGCGCTGAAGATGCACACGCCGTTGGTCCACACCCCGATCTGCCCCAGACCGGTGGCCGTGCGGGTGCCGGTCCTCGGCTGAGGGTTCCGCGTGATGCGGAAGCTCCAGTTGCCGTCGATGGGTGAACCCGGGTTGCCAGGCCACGGACCGATCGAGTACCCGGGCACCGAACTGCACTGCACGTAGACGTAGTTGGCGTCGTACTTCACGCTCTGCACGTCGGCCTCGTAGCCCCCGTAGCCGGTCCGTCCCGTGATGTTCACGAACCAGCATTGCGCCTGTGGGGGTGCGGCGTGGGCGGCCAGCGTCATGGTGGCGGCCAGCACAAGAGGAGCGATTCGCTTCATGGGGGTCCGGTCCAGTCTCACCATGACGCAGGAAACGCGACGTGCGAAACAGGATTTTAGGTTTTCATCAGGGAAATCCCGGACATCTCATCCGGCTTCGGCACGCCCAGCATCTGAAGCAGGGTCGGGGCCACGTCGCCCAGGCGGCCACCGTCGCGCAGGCGCACCCCCCGCCACATTTCCCCGACCACCGTCAGCGGCACGGTGAAGTTGGTGTGGGCGGTGTGCGGAGCGCCAGTGACTGGGTCCCGCATCTGCTCGGCGTTGCCGTGGTCCGCGGTCACGATGAGCGATCCACCCTTCGCCAGGGTGGCGTCCACGATCCGCTGCACGCAGGCATCCACAACCTCGCACGCCTTCGTGGCCGCTTCCAGCGAGCCCGTGTGCCCCACCATGTCCGGATTGGCGAAGTTCACGATGAACAGCCGCTCGCAGTCCGGCGCCGCGAGCCGCGCGAGCACGGCCTGGCACACCCCCTCGGCGCTCATCTGCGGCTTCAGGTCGTAGGTGGGCACATCCTTGGGGCTGGGCACGATCACGCGATGCTCGCCAGGGAAGGGTTCCTCGCGGTAGTCGTTGAAGAAGAAGGTGACGTGCGGGAACTTCTCCGTCTCGGCACAGCGGAACTGCGTCAGGCCCGCACGGCTCACCACCTCGCCCAGGATGTCCTTCATCTTCGCGGGCCGCGTGAAGATCGGATGCACCGGCAAGCCCTGCTCGTACTCGGCCATGGTGGCGAAGAACAGATCGCGTGGCCGCGGCTCGCGGTCGAAACCACCACCCTGCACCGCCTTCCACGCCGCATCGTCGAGCACGAAGGCCTTGCACAGCTCGCGCGGCCGGTCACCCCGGAAATTGAAGAAGATCACGCTGTCACCGTCGCGGATGGCGCCGTCGCGGCAGAGCGTCGTGGGCGGCGTGAACTCGTCGCCCTTCTGCGTGGGGCCGGGCGGGCTGGACTGGTGCCGACCCACCACCTCCATGGCCGAGGCCGCCGTGGCACCGCCGCGTCCGCAGAGCAGGTCGTAGGCCTGCTTGACCCGTTCCCAGCGATGGTCGCGATCCATGGCGTAGAAGCGACCGCAGATCGTGGCCAATCGGCCGCCAGTGCGTTCGAGCACCTGCTGCAGCCATGGCAGGTAGCGAAGCGAGCCGTCCATGGCGGTGTCGCGACCATCGGTGAAGGCGTGCACGAACAACCGCTCCGAGGCCACGCCCGCGGCCTTCGCCTGCTCCAGCACCGCCTGCAGATGCGGCAGGTCGCTGTGCACCTGACCGTCGCTGAGCAGGCCCATCACGTGCACGCATCGACCCGAGGCATTCGCTCGCCGGAAGGCCTCCTGCAGCACGGGGTTGCGGGCGAAGGAGCCGTCGCGGATCGCCCGCGTGATCCGCATCAGTTCCTGGTCCACCACGCGACCGGCCCCCAGGTTCTGGTGCCCCACCTCGCTGTTGCCCATGACCGGGCCATCCGGGCCCACGGGCAGGCCCACGTCCTCGCCGCTGGTGCGGATGAGCGTGGTGGGCCAAGTTCGCTCCAGCGCGTCCGCGCAGGGCGTGCGGGCCAGCTTCACCGCGTTGAAGGCGTCATGACCGGCGTCTGGATTGCGGCCCCATCCGTCGCGAATGATCAGCATCACGGGTCGCGGCGCGGCGTGTTCGGACATCCTTCGAGTGTAGAGATCGCGGCCCGTTGCTCCCGCCTGCGGCCACGGCTAGCCTGCGGCCATGGGAGAGAGCGCCGCAAGTGTTCCGCTGGATGCCGCCTCCGTGGGCGCGCTCACGGCACGCTGGACCGAGGTCCGGCAGCGCGTGGAGGCCGCCGCCCAGCGTCGTGGACGCAAGCCGTCCGAGGTGATGCTGGTGGTCGTCACCAAGAGCGGCAGCATCGACCAGATCCGCGAATTGGTGGACATGGGACAGGTGGACCTGGCGGAGAACCGCGTGCAGCAACTGGTGCAGCGTGCCGCCAGCGTGGGTGAGTGGCTGCAGCGACGAAGGGAACTCAAGCCGGACGTGACCCTGCCGCAGGTTCGCTGGCACATGATCGGTTCGCTGCAGCGCAACAAGGTGCGCAAGTGCATCGAGGTGGCCCGGCTGATCCACAGCATGGACTCGCTACGGCTGGCCGAGGAGATCCAGGCCGCCGCGGTGCGTCGCGAGACGCCCGTGGAGGTGCTGGTGGAGGTGAACGTGAGCGGCGAGGGCAGCAAGGCCGGCATCGCGCCGCCCGCGGTCCGGCACATGCTGGACCAGATGGACACCATGCTCAACCTGAAGGTGCGGGGGCTGATGTGCATGGCGCCGCTGAAGGGCGGCCTGGACGCGGCCCGACGGACCTTCGATCGCTGCCATGAACTCTTCCAGGATTGCCGCCAGAGCGGGGCGGGTGGCGACCGCTTCGACATCCTGAGCATGGGCATGAGCGGCGACTTCGAGGTGGCGATCGAGTGCGGTGCCAACATGGTCCGGGTGGGTGGCGCCGTGATCGGACCGCCGCAGGTCGAGGAGCCGGCCGAGGACGCGTGATCGCGGCCGGGCATCTGGCCCACCCCGCTACATTGCCACGCATGACCGCACCGCACTGGAGCGCCGCGCTGCGAGGCCGATTCCTGGCCCTGGAGGGTCCGGACGGAAGCGGCAAGAGCACCCAGATCGGCAAGCTGCAGACCTGGGCGCACGAGCATGGGCTGCCGCTCACCCTGGTGCGCGAACCCGGCGGCACGGCCGTGGGCGAGCGGATCCGGCAGATCCTGCTGGATCCCGTGCATGCGGAGATGACCGTGCGCTGCGAGATGCTGCTGTACATGGCCAGCCGCGCCCAGCTGGTGGAGGAGCGCGTGATGCCGGCGCTGGGTGCCGGACACTGCGTGCTGAGCGACCGTTTCGTGGGCAGCACGCTTGCGTACCAGGGTGCGGCTGGCGGCCTGCCCGAGGACCAGATCCGCAGCGTTGCGCAGGTGGCCATCGGAGGACGGTGGCCGGACCTGGAGGTGCTGTTCGACGTGGACACCGCGACCGCCATGCAGCGGCTGAACCCCCTGCTCGACCGCATGGAGAGCAAGGGTGCCGAGTTCCATCAACGCGTCCGGGCGGGCTACTTGGAGCAGGCCCGTCGCGAGCCCGCACGGCACCTGGTGGTGGATGCCTCGCGCACGCCGGACGAGGTGTTCGCCCAGTTGCTGGCCGGGCTGGAGCGGTGGTGCGTCACGAGCGTCGGCGGCGCTGCGGCGGTGCGCTGCGATCCGGCGCTGGCGCGCCCTGACAGCGGGCGTTGAGGGCCTGCACCCGGGCCAGCGCCTTGCCGCGCTGCTCGTCATCCATGTTGTGCAGGTAGGCCATCGCGAGCGCATTGGGCTCGTTGAAGGCTTCGAACGCCACCTGGCGACCGTCCTCGCTGTAGCGGAAGCTGCGCACGTTGAGATCGGCCACCACCTGCAGTGCCGCGAGCACCTCGGGATCGTCCTTGGGCTTGCCGCCCAGCACCAGCGAGAGCAGGCGGCGCACAGCCGTCACGTGCAGCTCCTCGCCGAACTTGCGCGACTGCAGCGTCTCCTGATTCACCCGCTGCATGGTCTGGATCGGCTGCACCCGCACCAGCCACTCCTCGCCGTTCACGCGCACGTGCCTGGCCGTGACCAGCATCAGGCTGGCGACCATGGCGCGACCCGTGGCGATGTTGCCCGGCGTGAAGTGCTCGCCGAAAGGGCGGCCCTCCAGGCTGCTGGCTTCCGGCGTGCCGAAGTCGGCGGACTGCTTCTCCAGGTCCAGCGTGACCGTGCGCACCCCCACCTGGTGCAGCATCCACAGCGTGCACTGGAAGAGCGGATGATCGGTCGGCGCGTTCTGCTTGAGCCCGTCGGCCAGCACCATGGCGCAGACCTTGGCAAAGGGCTCGCCCGCGGACAGCGCCGGCATGAAGTTGTTGGCCAGCTGCAGGTAGGCACCCGCGGGCTGGGGGCTGAGCTCGATGGTCCGGTCGTTGAGCTGGATCGTGGTCATGACATCTCCTTCAGACGGTCAGGGCGGTCACCGCGTCGCGGTCCGCCTGCAGGTGCAGTTCCTGCCCGGATCGGCTGGTGGTGCGGGGGTCCAGTTCGAACACCTTCACCAGGCCCGCCGGCGTGCGCACCTGGTGCTGCGCCGTCTCGCCCAGGTACACGCTGTGCTCGCAGCGGCCGTGCAGCATGCCGCCGCCGCCCACGATGCGGAGCGATTCGGGCCGCACGCTCAGCCACACGCGCGTGCCCACGGCCAGTCCCGTGGTGCCGCTGAGCAGCAGGCCCGCGGCCGTCTCCACGGCGCATCCCTCGGCGTCCGCAGCCGCCACCTTGCCCTCGAGAAAGTTGGTCTCGCCCATGAACTCGGCCACGAATCGGCTGCAGGGCCGGTGGTACAGGTCGCGCGGGCCGCCCTGCTGCTCCACGCGGCCGTCGCGCAGCACCACCATGCCGTCAGCCAGGCTCAGGGCCTCCTTCTGGTCGTGCGTCACGTACACGGCGGTCATGCGGATCTCGTCGCAGATGCGCCGGATCTCGCCGCGCATCTCCAGCCGCAGCTTGGCGTCCAGGTTGGAGAGCGGCTCGTCCAGCAGCAGCACCTCCGGACGGAAGGCGATGGCGCGCGCCAGCGAGACACGCTGCTGCTGCCCGCCACTGAGCTGGTTGGGACGCCGCTCGGCGTAGGCCTGCATGCGGACCATCTCCAGCGCCTCCATCACGCGACGGCGCATCTCGCCACGCTCCACCTTGCGCACCTGCAGGCCAAACGCCACGTTCTCGAACACGCTCATGTGCGGCCAGAGCGCATAGCTCTGGAACACCATGCCCGCGTTGCGCTTCTCGGCGGGCAGCCTCGTGACATCACGGTCACCGAACAGCACCTGGCCGCTCGAGGGCTCCTGAAACCCGGCGATCATGCGAAGGATGGTGGTCTTGCCGCATCCCGAGGGCCCCAGCATGAAGAAGAGGGCGCCGGCCGGAATCCGCAGGTCCACGTCGTTCACGGCCACCACGCCGCCGAACTCCCGCCTGAGCTTGCGAAGGGTGATGGGCAGCACGGGCGAGGCAGGATACCGCCGCCGCGTCAGTCCGCCGTGCCGCCACCCACGCGGGTGCGGACCCGCATGAGTCCCGGAATGGCCATGCGAAGGCTGGCCTCCATGCCGCTGCGCAGCGCGCGGTCGACCTCGAACGCCGCGGCGCTTCCGTCCACGGCCAGCGTGAGCGTGCCGCCTCGCAGCGTCTCCACGCGCGCGCAGGACTGCAGCTGGGGCGGGGCAATGCGCATCCACGCGTCGGTGGCCACGCCGATCGACTTCTCCAGCCGCTTCACCTCGCGTGCCATGCGGCCCAGGTCGCCGCCGATGGCGTGCACCGTTTCCGGCCTGGCGCGCCAGGCGGAGAGTCGCTTGAGATGCTCGACGGGATCGTTCACGCGCCCGCACCCACGCCCAGGATCCCCTCGGGCAGCGGCTGGGCCCGGCCCTGGCGGTCCAGGCACGCCAGCGTGGTGGATCCGCTGCACAGCAGCTCGTCCTGGCGGAACAGCTCGTAGGTGTGCCCGATCTTCACGTGCCCCACCTCGTGCAGCGTGGTCTCCAGGCGCACCACGTCGTCGTAGCGCGCCGGCCTGCGGTAGTTCAGCTGCATCCTCACCACCGCCAGGAACAGGCCCGCCTGCTCCATGTCCCGGTAGGAGCGTCCCGTGGATCGCAGCAGCTCGGTGCGTCCCATCTCGAACCACACGGGATAGACCGTGTGGTGCACCACGCCCATGGGGTCGCACTCGCAGTAGCGCACGCGAATCTCCAGCGATCCCTTCATGGCCGCCAGCCTAGCGAAGCCAGACGTGCCGCCCAACTCACTTGCCGATGCAGAAGCGGCTGAAGATGCGGTCCAGGATGTCGTCCGGAGCCACCCGGCCACACACGCCGCCAAGGGCCTCGACCGCGCCGTGCATGGCGGCCGCCACCAGTTCCTGGGCGGGCACGGCCCCGTCGTCAGGGCCCGGGGCCGCGGCTTCCAGCGCGGCCTGCAGGTGGTCCAGGGCCTGGGCCACCAGGTCGTGGTGCCGTTGCGCCAGCGCCGGTGCCTCACCCACGGCGCTGGTGCCCAGCTGCGCCGCCATGCTGCCCACCGCGGCACGCAGTTCGGGGAGTCCGGTTGCATCCACCGCGCTCGTGCTCAGTTCGCCGGCCCGCGGTGCGCCGCCGCGATCGGCCTGTGTGCACACGGGGATGCCGCATGACGACCCGACCGATGCCGATGCCTCGTCGTCGATCCGTCGGCAATGCAGCGTGATCGTGGCCCGTGCCATGGCGCGCTCGCGCAGCGACTGGGCCAGGCGGTCCAGATGTTCGCCGCCCTCCATGGCGCCCGGCGCGTCCACCAGCAGCACCTCGCACGTGCCGCCAGGCACCGGCACCGACCATGGCTCCACCAGCACGTCGCGGGTGGTCCCCTGCACGGGGCTCACCACGGCGCGCGCACGGCCCAGCAGGGCGTTGAACAGGGCGCTCTTGCCCGCGTTGGCCCTGCCCGCCAGCACCACCCATGGCGTGGACGCCAGCCGCTCCAGCGGCACGTTGCCCTGCACCAGCGACCGCAGCGTGCCGCAGGCGGCATGCAGCGCGTGCCGAAGCTCGCCGGCTCGCACCGAGATCACGTCCTCCTGGTCGGTGAAGTCGATGCCGGCCTCGAGCATGGCCAGCACGCCAAGCAGCTCCTCCATCACCTGTCCCACCAACGTTCCCAGTCGCCCCTGGCGCAGCATGGCGGCGGCCTGCAGTTCGGCGTCGGTGCGGGCCGCGATGGTGGCGGCCACACCCTCCACCTGCTCCAGCGAGAGGCGACCCGCCGCGAACGCCCTCATGGTGAACGCGCCTGGACCCGCGGCGCGCGCGCCCGGAACCGCATCGCGCACGGCGCGCGTGACCTGGCGCACCACCTCGGGATTGGAAGGAACCACCCACTCCACCGTGTCCTGCCCGGTGTAGCTGCCGGGACCGGGCATGCAGGCCACCAGGCACGGAAGACGCCCCGCCTCGATCCGCATCCAGCCGCGGCGCACGCCGCGCGTGGGTGGCGGACCGTCCGGCTCCAGGCGTCGCAGCGCCATGAACGCCGAGTCACCCGTGGCCCGCACCAGGGCCATGGTTCCGCCAGGTGGCGTGGCCGCCGCCACGATCAGCTCGCGGCCGGCCGCATCCGCCATGTCTCAGTCACGCTCCTTGAACCGCCGACCCCGTTGCTCGCGCTTCTCCTGGGCGCGCTGCATCGCCGCTTCATAAAGCTTGCCCAGCCGGTCCTGCTTGCCGGGTTGTCGCGGCCGCGGCGTGAAGTCCATCTTCTCGATCTGCCGCCGCACCCGCTTGCTCTCCACGATGCCGATGCAGGTGCTGGTCAGGATGTAGAGGGTCAGGCCGCTGGGCGCCATGTAGAGCATGATCGGGAACATGATCACGGTCATCCACTTCATCATCTTCTGCTGCTGCTCCTGCTCCGGCGTGAGCGTGCCCGTGGTGGGCGGGGCCATGTACTTCTGCTGCAGGAAGAACACCACGGCCATCAGCAGCGGAATCACGTTGATGGCACTGAACTCGAACGGCCACGTGATCAGGGGCTTCGAGAAGGTGATGAACCGGTCCGGCGCGCTCAGGTCGCCCAGGAACTGCCACTCGCCCAGCCGCTGGAACACGCCGAAGAACGCCGGCGTCTGACGCAGCTCGAACGCGAAGTACAGCACCGCGTAGAGCGCGATCCAGATGGGCATCTGCAGGAACATGGGCAGCATGCCGCCCACGCAGCCCACGGGATTCACCCCCTTCTCGCGATAGAGTCGCAACTGCTCCTGCTGCAGCCGCTTGGGGTCGGTCGCGTAGCGCTTCTGCAGGGCCTCCAGCTCGGGCTTGATGGCGGCCATGCCCCGCGTCACGCGGGCCATCTGGATCTGGCTGTAGCGCGTGATCGGATGCAGGGCCAGGCGCACCAGGATCACCAGCACGATGATCGAGAGGCTCCAGTCGAACACCACGTGGTCATGCAGCAGCGTCAGCAGCACCACGATGGCGTTGGCCAGCCACGCGAAGGTGCAGAAACTGCAGCAGCCGCTGATCAGGTACAGGATCAGGCCGTCCATCCGAAGCGACTGGAACGGCTCCTGGCCCTCGAGCAGCCGGGGATCCAGGGGACCGGCGAACACGCCCATGTCGAACGCGGCCGTCGCACCCGGTTCCACCGTGACCACCGGGCTCCGCAGCTCGCTGAAGGCCACCTGCTTGTCCGGAGCGCTCTCCCCCACCGTGCCCCAGACCTCCTGCACAGCGCCCAGCACCTTGGATCCGCCCGGTTGCGGCGCCCAGTCGGCGTGCACGGCCAGCGCAAAGTAGCGGTTGGTGGTGCCGAACCACGCCAGCTCGAAGGCCTGTTGCCGCTGCTCCTCCTGCGGCCAGAGGATCGCGTTGCCTGCCTCCACGCGCTTGATCACGTCGGCACGGTCGAACATGGCCCCGTGCACGATCACGTTCTGCCGCTGCGGGTCCCGCTGGGCCCCGTACAGGTAGCCGAACTGGAAGCGGCGGATGTCCATCATGCCGCCGGCATCCACGGTCAGGTCGCCCGGGCCGTACTGGATCCATCGCACCCGCAGCGGCGCGGACTGGGCATTCTCCACCCGCTGCTGCAGCCGCATGTCGAAGCCCGGCTTGCCTGGGTCCGGATCCACGAAGGTGCGCCGCACGCGTGCCACCACCTGGCCCGACGCATCCACGATCTCGGTCTGGAAGTCACCTGGCCCGCTGGCGCCCCACACCGGACCGAACACGCTGACCAGCTGGCCGTTGATCTCCACGAACCGCGCCGCCAGCAACGGCACCTCGTAGCCCTGCAGCGTGCCCAGCGTCTTGAGTTCATAGTGCGCCGAATCCGGCGGCATGGGGGGCGGTGCCGCAACGCCCTTGCGCACCGCGGATCGATGCGCCCGGGCCAGTTCGCGGTCGACTGCCGTGAACCAGTAGTCGCCGAACACGATGCGGTCCACGCCGGCGGCACGGCTCGCGAACTCGAGCCGAAAGGCGTCCCGCTCCGGGTCCAGCGATCCCATCGCCTTGAATGGCTGCATGGACAACCCGGTGTCCTGGGGCACGCGGGCCTGCAGCGGACCCGAGGTCGCGGCGACGGTCTCCGACGTTCCGGCGGTCGACGGCGGTTCCGCGGCGGCGGTCGGCACCACCGGCGAATCCTCGGCGGCGGGTGCCGACCCAGTGGCCTGGGGTGCCGCCGGCGCCGCGCCTTCCGGGACCGCCTGCGGGTCCAGGCCACCCGACTTCCTGGCACCGGGTCCATAGATGGCCGAGAGCACCACCACACTCACCGCCACCAGCACCGCCAGCAGGATGGGCCACTTGGGCTTGGGGCGCGGCTCCATGCTCAGCGCCCCTCGAGCAGGCGGTCACCCAGCCAGTCGTTGAGGGCCTCGATGGCGTGGATCTTGTCCACCACCTTCTGCACGGGGTACTCCACGCGGTGAAAGCACACGCTCCGGGCGGTGTTGGCGTCGGCCATCTCGATCACCGCGTAGCTGGCCCGCGGATCCAGGTCCCGCGGCTGGCCGACCGATCCGGGGTTCACGATCACCTTCTCGCCCAGGTCGAAGGTCCAGGTCGCGCTCTCCATGTCGGCCGGCCCGTAGAAGCCATCCTCGGTGAACACGCCCGGCACATGGGTGTGTCCCACCAGGCAGAAGTGCTCGATGCGGCTGAACACGTCGTGCAGCTTGCGCGGCTGGTCATCCGGGAACAGGTACTCGTTGATGGGCCGGCGCGGACTGCCGTGCACGCACAGGAAGGGCCCCTCGACCACGCGCACCCGCAGCTTGCCCAGAAACTCCCAGTGGCTCACGCCCGCCTGCTCGAACTGGCGTCGCGTCCAGTACGCGGCCTCCTCGGCCGCCTTGTTGAAGTTGGTCGGCTCATAGAGCACGCCGAAGTCGTGGTTGCCCATCAGGGCCCACTTGCAGCGCCGGGCCACCGTGTCCACGCACGCCACCGGGTCCGGACCGTAGCCGATGATGTCGCCCAGGCACCAGATCTGGTCGCCGGCGGCCGCGTCGATCCGCGTGTCGAGGTCGGCCAGGACCGATTCGAGCGCATCCATGTTTCCGTGAATGTCACTGATGAGTGCGATGCGCACGGGGTGCTCCGTCTTGGAGGGGCGATGCTACGGGTGGCCATGGGGGCCGTCAAAGACTCGGCTCACGCGCCCGTCTGTCCGCCCTCAACCATCTCCCGAACCAGCCGGAGCAGCTGCTCGCGCTCGATCGGCTTGGTCAGGTAGTGGCTGCATCCGGCCTGCATGCATTTCCGGCGATCGCCGGACATGGCGTGTGCCGTCAGCGCCGCGATGGGCCCAAGCCACCCCTCCTTGCGAAGGCGTCGCGTGGCCTCGTAGCCATCCATCTCCGGCATCTGCATGTCCATCAGGATCGCCTCGAACGGCTCACCCTGTCGCAGGGACGCCATCGCCAGGTCCACGGCCTCGACGCCATTGCACGCCTCCACCACGCGCATGCCCGCCCTGGTCAGGTGGTGCTCGATGAGTCGGCGATTGTCGTCGCTGTCCTCGGCCAGCAGCACGCGCAGGCCCGAACCGTGGGCCGAAGGTTCGGGACGCACGGCCGGCGCCCCGCCCAGCGTGTCGGCCGGGAGCTGGTCGGTGAACTCCGCGTCTGGCGCAGCACCCAGACCCACCTCCAGCGTGAAGGTGCTGCCTCGCTCCAGCTCGCTCCGCACGGTCAGGTCGCCACCCAGCATGCGCGCCAGCCGCCGGCTCAGCGACAGACCCAACCCGGTACCGCCGTACTTGCGCGTGGTCGACGCGTCCGCCTGCCGGAACGGGCGGAACAGCTGCCGCATCTGCTGCGGCGTCATGCCGATGCCCGTGTCGGTCACGCTCACCTGCAGGCGGCGCGTGGCCATGGGCGGATCGCCGTCCTCGGGATCCAGGCGCGGGGTCGGCGGCTCCTCGGTCACCCGCACCAGCACGCGGATGCCCCCGTGCGAGGTGAACTTGGTGGCGTTGCCGAGCAGGTTCAGCAGGATCATGCGAAGGGCCATGGGATCGCTGCGAATGGTGCGCGGCACCGCGCTCCCCAGCTTCATGCGGAGTTCAAGTCGCTTCTTCACCGCCTCCGGTTCCATGGTGACCACCGCCTCGCGCACCAGCTTGAGCAGGTCCACGGGCAGCGACTCCACCACCATGGCACCAGCCTCCATCTTGGAGATGGTCAGCAGATTGTCGATGATGTTGCGCAAGTGCTCACCGTTCAGCCGCACGATGCGCTGCATGCGGCGGCGTTCCTCGGGATCCGTGGCCTCGTCCAGCAGCACCTCGATGGCGTTGCCCACGGCCATCATCGGCGTGCGCATCTCGTGGCTCATGTTGGCCAGGAACATGCGGGTGCTCTCGCGAGCGGCCTCGGCCGCGGCCCGCGCCTGCTCCAGGGCCGCGTTCTGCCGCATCAGGTCCTGGCGGGCCTGCTCCAGTTCGCGGGCCAGGCGCGACTGGTCATCCAGCGCGGAGGCCAACCGGTCGCTGGTGGCTGAGGCGTCGCGAACGGTTCGCTCTCCCGCATCGACGGGCGTCAGAGTGCCATGCATGCGTGCCGAACCATCCACACCCGCACGAGCCCGGCCACGCAGCCGAAGGCCGAGCCACGATCCATCCGCATGGCGAACGCGCAGGGCCACCTCGAACAGGGGCCGATCGGTCGCCTCGCGCACCATCACGTCATGCGCGCGTTCCAGATCCTCCGGGTGCACCCGGGCGAAGAAGGCGTCGATGCGCTCCGGAAGCTCCTGGTCCCGCAGGCCCAGCAACTCGCGCACCCGCTGCGAGTACCACGCGGTTCCGGTTCGACGGTCCCACTCCCACACGCCATGTCCGGCCGCCTCCACCGCGCGGACCACGCGGTGCGGCAGGGACGGCTCGTCGGGCTGGGATGCGTGCTGCTCCATGGCGTTGCCGAAGGCCGATGCGGAGAAACCGACACGGCTACGATAGTCGCCCGCGCCGGGCAAGCGAATTCGCGGCCTTTCGCGCGGAACCCGCCTCACGCATCACGGAGACCCTCCTCATGGCCACCAGCAGCGCTTCGACCTCGTCCAAGGACCACTTCGACCTGATCGTGATCGGTGGAGGCCCGGGTGGCTACGTGGGTGCCATCCGCGCGGCGCAGATGGGCAAGCGCGTGGCCTGCGTGGAGCGCAACAAGCTCGGCGGCGTCTGCCTGAACTGGGGATGCATTCCCACCAAGGCCCTGCTGCACACGGCCAAGGTGTACACCGAGGCGTTCGGCCACGGCGCCGACATGGGCTTCGAGGTGGACCCGAAGGCGGTGAAGGTGAACTGGGAGAAGGTGATCGGCCGCAGTCGCGGCGTGACCACGCAGCTCAACAGCGGCATCGGCTTCCTGTTCAAGAAGAACAGGATCGAGCATGTGCAGGGCCATGCGAAGATCCTGAGCGGCAAGTCGGCGGCGGGCCCGTGCAAGGTGCAGGTGAGCGCGGCCGACGAGAACTACTACGCCGGCACGGGCAAGGCGGGGGCGGGTGACCGGGTGCTGACCGCCGACCATGTGCTCATTGCCACCGGTGCGGCGCCGCGGCAACTGCCGTTCGCCCCCAACGATGGCAAGACCATCATCAGCAGCTACGAGGCCATGGTGCTGTCCAAGAAGCCCGAGAGCATGGTCGTGGTGGGCAGCGGCGCCATCGGCATGGAGTTCGCCTACTTCTACAACGCCTTCGGCACCAAGGTGACCGTGGTCGAGATGGTGGATCGCATCCTGCCGCTGGAAGACGCCGACATCAGCAAGGCCGCGCAGAAGATCTTCGAGAAGCAGGGCATCGTGTTCCGCACTGGCTGGGGCACCAAGGCCATCGAGAAGACCGCCAAGGGCGCCAAGGTCACGCTGGAGAGCGCGGCCGACCGGAAGACCGAGACCATCGAGTGCGAGGTGGTGCTGGTGGCGATCGGCGTGCAGGGCCGCACCGACGGCCTGTTCGACGCGAGCCTGGGCCTGAAGATGGACAAGGGCCTGATCGTGACCGACTACCGCGAGAAGAAGGACAAGGCCACGTACCAGACCAGCGTGCCGGGCGTGCACGCGATCGGTGACGTGATCGGGCCGCCGGCGCTGGCCCATGTGGCCAGCGAGGAGGCGGTGACCGCGGTCGAGCGCATGTTCGGTCACCAGACCATCGGCATCGACTACGACGCGATTCCCGGTGCCACCTACTGCAACCCGCAGGTCGCCAGCGTGGGCATGACCGAGCAGGCCGCGAAGGAGAAGGGCCTGAAGTACCACGTGGGCATGTACCAGTTGAAGAGCCACGGCAAGGCGATCGCCGATGGCGCCAACGAGGGCCTGGTGAAGGTGATCACGAGCGAGCCCTATGGCGAGATCCTGGGGGCGCACATCGTGGGCGAGAACGCAAGCGAACTGATCCACGAGATCTGCGTGGCCAAGCGGCTCGAGGCGACGGCCGAGGACATCATCACCACCATGCACGCGCACCCGACGATGGCGGAGAGCATCCACGAAGCGGTGCTGGCGACCGAGGGCCGCATGATCCACGGCTGAGTCCGATACAAGGGACGGGTCTTCATACCGGACCCGCCACCACACCCCGGCATGGCGGCAACCGGCAGATGGGCGCCAGCAACGGGCACCTTTGGCCCCTCCACAATCTGTCCACCGCCCAGGCGCCCCGGTGCGATCCGACTGGTGCACAACCGGTGGATGGATGGTGAGCACCCATCCGATCTTCGCATTCGCGCGGAAAAACCGCGTCGTCGGCTTGTGAGCGGACGCCGCGCGGCAACAATCGCCGCCGTGTGGGCGCGGATCACCGCCGACCGAACTCGGTGGTTGAAAGCGTGGTGGGCATGCGTACGGTGGATGATCGACGCCAGCGTCTTGCGCGCCTGATCGACCTGGCGCGGGTGTACCGGGGCTGGACACGCACGGAGATCGCCAAGGCGCTCGACCGAGACGCCGGCAAGCTGCTTCCGGACAGCGGCAACCCCAAGCTGGACCTGGTGGTGGGGCTGGCCGATGCGCTGGACTGGACCATCGGCGACGTGGCCGAGGATCTCGGTACCGAGGCCGTCGACGTGCCACCTGGCATGGACCTGCGATCGCTGGATCGCGAAGCGGTGCAGTGCCATCGATCCGGCAACTGGCGCGGCATGATTCGCACGGCCCGGCAGATGATGGCCCTGGCCAACACGGCCGAGGAACGCGCCGTGGCCTGCAACCGTGCCGCCGGCGGCTTCGATGGCCTTGGCCTGTTCTCGCGTTCGCTGCCGCACCTGCAGGCAGGCCTTGCGGAACCGGGCCTTCCCGAAGGCCTTCGACTCATGCTCACCGTGAACCTGGCCAACGCGCACTACGCCATGTGGCACCTGGTGGAGAGCCGTGCCGCAAGCCGCGAGGTGATCGACACGCTGTCGGACCGGCAGGTGGAGGACCGCCGCACGCAGGTGTGCCGGGCGTTCGCCCACTATGTGCGTGGATCCAGCACGCGTCGGCTGGCCATGCTCGATCCCGAGCGCGGCGCTCTGCATGCATCGGCCTCCCGGCCCGACCTGCAGGAGTCCATGGTGTCCTACGAGGACCTGGCAGACACCTATGCCGATGACCGCTATGCGGCCATGGCCAACACGTGCCGCGGCGCGATGATCGAGGTGGAGGTCCGCATGGGTCACATGGCGGCGCGCGAGGCCATCGAGCGACTCTCCGTGGCGGTCGAACGCGTGGTGGATGTGGAGCATCATCCGCCCGGCGACTGGCTGGAGAGCTGGGGTTGGTGGTGCATCTTCGGATGCAACGTGATCCTGCATCACCTGCCCGAGGAGGAACTGCCACGCCCCATGGCCATCTTCTCCAACAAGGCCAACGAGATCGCCGAGCGGCTGGACAACTGGAGCCTTCGCGAGCGGGCGTTCTCCATGGAACTGGCCCGCCGCGACCTGGCCGGCGATGACCCCTGGATCCTCGACATGGAGGACATTCGCAGCCTCGTCGGCACCATGGGCCGCTTCACCACGTTTCGGGACCGCGGCTACCGCATCCTCAAGTCGGCCCGGTTGCTCATTCCCGAAGGAGGTCCTCGATGCGCCGGTGCGTGAGCAAGGGCCTGGCATGGCTGTCGGCCGCAGCGCTTGCCGGCGTGGTGGCGGCCTCCGGCACACGACTCACCGCACCTGGTCCGGCGGCGGGTGTTGCGGATCCGTTCGCAGCGGCCTCCCTCCCGTGGTGGAAGCGATCGCTGGCCCACACCGTGCAGGAGGAGTGGCTGTTCGCGCAGCAGATGGACACGCAGTACGGACCACGCTGGCGCACCGCCCTGCCCGACAAGACCGTAGCGCGCATGTACCAGCACTGGCTGCAGGGTCGGCAGGGAGGTGCGGGCCGGTGACCATGGTGGCTCCGAGGCGGATGACTCGGCGGCCATCC
>JBJOGW010000084.1:0-12596 GCA_046048055.1 Planctomycetota bacterium | reverse complement strand
CCGATGCGACGCTCCCCGCACCCGTGGCGCTGCGGCTGGCGGATCGCCGCCGGGCCTCCGCGGCGACCCAGGCCCGCAGACGATCGCTGGTCATGGTCGCGATGCTGGCCGCCGCGGGCGTGACCGCCTGGATGGGATGGGTGGGCTGGACGTGGTGGCAGCGCGAAGCCGAGGTGAACGAGGCGATCGTCGAGACCGATCGCGCGATCCAGGCCATGGACTGGCCCGCGGTGGACGCGCTGATGCAGCAGACCATCGCGAAGGATCCGCTGGTGTCACGGCGAGCGTCGTGGCAGGCGTTGCAGGAACGGGCCCGGGCGGCACGCGTGGCGCATGCCGAGCGCATGGCCGCGATCGAGCGGCTGCTGGGCGCGTCGCGCGCGGTGGCCGAGGGCTCGGACGCGTCCGCCATGGAGGCCAAGGCGATCGAGATCCTCGCTCGTTTGGAGTCGCTTCCAGCCTCGAGCCGCGAGGCGCTCTCCGCCGCCGTGGCCCAGTTGCGCGGGGCCGCTGCAGCGGTTCGGGAACAGGTCGCAGGCCAGGCCCGGGCCCGCGTGATGGAAATGGAGGGCGAGCTGGCGGCCGTGGCCGATCCGGCGGCGTCGCCGTCCACGCGGTTCGATCCGTCGGCGTGGCGAGCGGTCGCCGAGCGATGCGACGAGATCGCTGCGCAGGCCAGGAGCGCCGCGGCCGAGGCGGCCCGTTCGCCGGACGCGCGGACCGCGGCCGAGTCGCTCCAGGCCATCGCCACCCAGGCCTCGGCCCGGGCCTCCGCGGCGGGTGAGCGGGCCGCCCGCATCGAGCTGGTCGTGGACACGCTCAAGCAACTGGAGCGGTTCGAGGCCGATGAGCAGGTCACCTTCGATCGCTGGCAGCGCCTGCTTTCCGAGGGCGGGGACATTCTTGCGGCGCGAGGACTGCTCGCCTCATGCGAGGCCGGCCGCGACGCGGCGCGCGCGGGCGTGGGGGTGCGGGCGTGGCGAACCGCGGCCATGCCCGCGCTGATCGCCGGCCGTGCCGATCTCGGCCGTCGGGCAGATGAGATGGACTGGGGCGACGCCGCCACGGCGCGCACCATCGAGGCCGTGGTCACCGCGCATCTGGATGCGCATCCGTCCTCGCCGCACGCCGAGGCCGCAGGCATGTTCCGGGCGCTCGCCCGACGCACGCTCGCGGGTGTGGGCAATCAGTCCTCGCTGGGCGCGGCCGCCGCGGAATCGCTGGCCGCCATGGGCTACGCCCGACTGGTCGAGCAGCCTTTCGAGGGTGGACGCACCCTGTATCGCCGGTCCGTGTCCGGCTCGACGGAGGCATGGGGCCATGCCATCGAGCGCAAGCAGGACCTGGCGCTGGACGCGGGGTCACTGCGACGACGCACGCCGCCGTCGTTCCGGGCCACGGGAAGCGCGCGGCCGTGGCCGGCCTCGAAGGCCTTCGAGGAGGCGATGGAGGCGCTGCCCGGCTGCGATGGGCGCGCCGCGCGCGATGGATGGCTGCGGCTGCTGCAGGCATTGCGTGCCGGTGCCGCGGGTGATCCGGTGCTGCACTGGCATGCCACGCGTGACGCGTGGCGCGAGTGGCTTCGGCTGTTCGCCGACGAGCGTGATCCCGAGGACGCCGCCGCCGCTCGCTGGGTGCGGAGCCTGGACGCGGTGGCCATGCTCACGGCCGAGGATCCGATCATGCTGGGAGCCGGCGAGAGCAACGCCCGTTCCGAGGCCGTCCGACGTGCGGCCCGCGAGCAACTCTCCGGGGCCTTCGATCCCACCCGGCTCATGTCGGCGGCGGCTCGTCGCGATGCCCGCATGGCGCAGGGACTCCGGCCAGCCTCGCCTGCGGGCGTGGGGCTTCCGGAAAGCGCCCAGCGAATGCGCGTGGAGGGCTTGCCGCAGGGCAGCGCAGGGCTTGTTCCGGTACGCCAAGGCGATCTCTGGACCTGGGCATCGCTGCGGGTGGAGGGCGGGCAGGCGGTGTGGGCCGAGGCCGCGCCGCAGTTGACGTGGCCCCAGACCGTGTTCATGCAAGGAGGAACGCCATGAACGATCGCGACCAGGGCGTGGTGCTTCGATTCGCCCGCGTGGACCCCGAGGCTCTCCTTCGGCTGCCCGTGGGCCGCTTCACCACGCCAAGCATGGCAAGCAGCCTGCTGGTTGGCATGCTCATGATGGCGATCGTCTACGGCGTCGCGTTCGTGTTTCGCGAGGGCGAGCGTGGGGCGGTGGCATGGCGCTACCTGACGGCATTCGACCGCATTCCGGTGGCGATCGCCTTCTTCAGCTGCTGGAGCATGGCCATCCTGCTGATCAAGCTGCTCAAGATCCGTGCCCAGGGATTGGCCTTGCGGGTGCGGTTCGCCCCGGAGGACCCGGACTGGCACGTGAGCCGTGCCACCGCCATGCAGCTGGTCGAGGCCATCGAGGGCGCGGTGGAGGGCACCGAGCGGTTCATGTATCTGCACCGGGTGACCGGTGCCCTGCGGAGCGTGCGCAACGTCGGCCGCGTGGGCGACCTGGACGAGATGCTCTCCAGCCGCGCCGAGGACGACGAGCTGCAGGTGGACGGCGGCTACGTGCCGGTGCGCGGATTCATCTGGGCCATTCCGGTGCTGGGGTTCATCGGCACGGTACTGGGCCTGACCGAGGCCATCGGGCGATTCGGTGCGGTGCTGTCCAACGAGCAGGCCGACGTGCAGGTGCTCACACGCCAGCTCACCCAGGTGATCGGCGGCCTGGACACGGCCTTCGTGACCACGGGGGAGGGACTGGTGATGGCGCTGGTGATCCATCTGCTGCTCACGCTGGTGCGGCGCGCCGACGATGGCCTGCTCGATGCCTGCCGTGAGGCGTGCGCCCGGCAGGTGGTCAGTCGCGTGCGCGTGATGGATGCCGAGGGCTGAACGTGGCGCGCACGCGGCGTGACCAGTCCTCGCCGGTCTCCTTCTTCTCGTTCCAGGACGTGATGATGTGCACCATCGGCGTGACCATCGTGATCACGCTGGTGCTGGTGCTGCAGATCGGAGCCGTGGCGGCGCGGGCCACGTCGGGAGCCGAGGGCGGGAGCCTGGTGGTCGGTGACGACGGATCGCTCGAGGCCGAGGCACGCCGACTGCGGCAGGCCCTGGAGCAGGCCGCAGCCCGGCAGCGGGATGGCGGCCGCGATCGCGCGGAACTCAGGCAGCAGGTGCTGGCCCAGAACGAGCGCGCCCAGCGGCTGCTGTCCCGGCAGCAGGCACTGCAGCAACGGCTGCGCGTCGCCTCGGCGCAGTCGGCGGCGGATCCGGCCATGCTGGAGGCGGCCGACCTGCTGCATCGTCGCGACGAGTTGGAGGAGGAACTGCGAACCGAGTCGTTGCGTCGTCGCGTGACGTACCTGGTGGCGCCGGATGACCGCAAGCCGGTGATCGTCGAGGTGCAGGGCGACCGGTTGGTGGCGGGCACCACGCTGGAGCAGGATGCCCCGCTGGCGCTTCCGCTGGCCGATCTGGACAGCGCCGCGGCACTGCTGCAGGCGTGGATGCGGGGGCTGCCGGATCCGGACCGGCGAAGCGTGCTCTTCGTGGTCAAGCCCTCGGGCGTGGCCGCCTGGCGGGACCTGCGTGCGCGACTGGCGGCGATGCCCGGCATGCAGGGCGTGCCCATGGGCCTGGACCTGATTCCCGAGGATGCCTTCACCAGCGACCGATTCGTGGGGGAGGCACCGTGAGGTCGCGGCAGGGTGACGAGTTCAGCAGCCTGGAACTGCTGCTGGACACCATCTGCAACATGTTCGGGCTGTTCATCTTCATCGGCATGCTGGTGGCGCTGCTGGTGAGCATGCGAGCAGCCCAGGTGCGTCCGCCCGAGCCGGTGCCGCCCGTGCCAGATCCGCTGGCGGCGGACCGGGCCCTTGTGGAGTCACTGCGCGAGCGTGTGCAGACCATGCAGGCCAAGGCGGATCCGGATGGCCGCGTGGATGCGATTCGGGGTCGGCTTGCTTCGCTGGAGGCCACCAACGACCTGATGGAGAGGCGGCTGCAGGGCCTGGAGCGGCTGCTGCAGGAGGGAGGCGAGCGAGCCGCCGTTCTTGCGGGCGAGTTGCCGCGCCTTCGGGCCGAGGTGGCGCGCCTTCAGCAGGAAGTCGAGGCGCACAAGCAGGCCAAGGGGATGCAGCTTCGCGCCCCGCGAAGGCGGCAGGTGGAGGGCCTGATGCCGGTGCAGGTGGTCGTCCGCGGTGACCGTGCGTACTGGATCAATCCCTGGATCGACCGGCTGGACGAGCCGTGCCGCGCCTGGAGCGAGTGGAACCCGGATGCCGTGGACGTGGCGGCCGGGCCGATCTGCGAGATCCGGGAGTGCTTCCGAGGCGGTGGACAATGGCTCATCCGCAGCGTGCCGCTGCGCGCCGATGGCGGGCTCGCGGTGAGCGAGGCGTCGGAAGACTGGAAGCGATCGCTGCTGGAACTGCTGGGTCGGCTCCGGACCGATCGGCACGTGATCAGCCTGAAGGTGGCGCCCGACGCCCACGCGGCGTTCCAGCAAGTTCGTGACGTGGTGGCGGCGGCGGGACTGGCCTATGACGTGGCACCCATCCGCGTCGACGACGGCGTGTACCGCGACGAGATCCGCGATGGCGTGGCCACCGCGCAGTGACGCTCAGGGCCCGGGCATGGTGCCGGGTGTCCAGAGCGGTCCGGACAGCGCGGACGCGGCGGGCACGTGCGTGTAGGTGCCACCATGGGCCTGCGCGATGGCACGCAGCACGTCCTCGCTGGCGTCGTCGCCCATGCCCAGGGTGTGGATGCGCGTGCGGTCGTGGCCGCCGTTGAGCCGCTGCAGCAACGCGTCGGGGCTTGATCCGAAGTTCCCGTCGGTGAGCAGGAACAGTTCGTGGGGCGGCGGGTCCAGACGCGTGAAGGCGTAGGCCAGCGCATCGAGCGGGTCGGTCCCGCCTCCCACGCCCACGTTGTCCACCTTGCGAAGCAGGGCCTCGGAAGCGGGCGTGCCGGCTCGGGTCCATCCGGGCGTGAGCACGTGGGCGGCGTGATCGAAGAACACCACCTGGTAGTGCGACCCGGCGGGAAGGGCCTGGGCCGTGCGGATGATCTCGCGCCGCAGCGCCTCCATCTTGTCGCCGCTCATCGAGCCGCTGATGTCGCAGACGAAGCAGACGTAGCGGCCGCGCACGCGCGCCCCGAAGAAGTCCACGCCCCCCGAGGGCTCCGCGGCGCCCGCCGTCGGGGCCATGCCTGGCTTCGATGGCTGGATCGGTGCCGCGGCCCGGGCCCGGCTCAGGCGCTCGAACTCGGCGCGATCGATCCTCTGATAGATCCGGCCATCCAGCTGCAGCGTTCCGTCGGGCTGGATCGACCACGTGGTGTCCAGCGGCAGGGCTCTCTGGGGCGGCGTGGCCTCGCGCGGCGAGGCACCCGCGGCCACCGGCAGCGCAATCGGCGCGGTGAAGAATCGTGATGGCTGCGAGGGTGATTCCTGCAGGTGGACGCCGCCCTCGGGATCGAAGGTGGCGCGAAGTTCCGCGGCCACCACCAGCACCGGTGGCGAACCCCATGCCCGATAGACCTGCAGGGACTGCTGCGTGGGTCGGATGGCCAGCAGCGACACGTCATGGCCGCCAGGCGCAAAGTCCGCGGCCTGGTCGGATGCATCGAGCTGGATCCAGTGGCCGAGCAGCGGCGCCAGGGGCGAGTTGGCCGGAAGCGTGTCGGGCATGGCTGCGTCGGCCTCATCGGTGGACGGGGTCACGGGCTCCGGAATGTCCAGTTGCGTGTCTGCAGCAGCGGTGGGCGACTGCTCGTTCACCGAGTCATCGAGTGAACGACGCACGCCTGCAGCATCGGGCGCTCGCGACGCGTCGGCTGGGTCGGGAGTCTCCGACGCTCCAGCCCCGGTCACGGTCCGGTCGCGACTGGTGCCTGCGTTTGCACCCCCGGCGGTGGCGTTGCCGCTCTCTGCCTGCGCTGGCATGGCATCCGGCAGCGAGGAACGCGAGGGCGCTCGCACCGTGCCTGCGGCCCGTGCCGTGTTGGGCGACTCCTGGGGCGATGGATCCGCGGAGCCCGAGCCCCCACCTTCGCCCGTGAAGGCACCGCTGCTTGCAATGCCGCCGCTGGTGGACGTGCTGGCCCCGCCAGGCCGCGCCGCGGGTGCGGTGGCCACGCCGGCAAGTCCCTGGGCCACACGTGTCAGTTCGGCCATGGTGCCGCGATTGGAGCCGCCGCCACCGCCGCTGCCGCCGATGCCCTGGTCTTGCGAGGTTCCGCTGCCCTGGCTTGCGTTGGAAGAGTTGGAACCTTGGCTGCCGTCGCCGGAGGCGCTCGATCCACTCGACCCACTCGACCCACTCGACCCACTCGACCCACTCGATCCGCTCGACCCACTCGATCCGCTCGATCCACTCGATCCACTCGATCCGCTCGATCCGGTGGCACCCTCAGTTCCGGTTGTTCCCGCAGCAGCCTCACCAGCCTGCCCCTTGCCGCCACCTCCGCCACTTCCGCCGCTGCCACCGCTACCGCCTTCGCACTCGGCTCCGCCAGACGAGTTCGAGGGCGAAGATCCGTTGGCGGACGCGCCAGCACCGGACGCGGCGCTGTCGACCGACGTGCCTGCGGCGTTTGGCGTTGAGCTCTGGTTGCCGCTGCCCGGGGCTGCGCCGGCGGCGGAAGGGCCCGATCGCGTCGTGGGGCTCCTTCGATCGGCCTGCAGATCAGCGTCTGCGGCGGGCACGGTGACCTGCGTCGGCGTGCGCGGCAGGGCGGTCGGCGCGCGCGTTCCGGCGCTCTCATGCCGCTCGCCCGCAAGCAGATCCGGTTGGACCGGCTCGGGCGTTGCCATTGGCTTGGGCTCGCACGCGGCCGTCACGCCCACCAGAACGCAGGCGATCCAGCAGCGGGTCACGAGCCCAGCACACCGCGTCATCACGGCACCCACCACGCGAGCGACGGCCCCTGAGGAAGCTCGATGCTGCGGCCTTCGCCATGATCCCGGATCCATTGCGTCACGCCTTCGATGGCGGCCACGATATCCGACTGCAGCGCTGCGGCATGTTCCGCCCCCAGCCGGTCGGGAGCCATCGACGCCCGCACGGCGTCCCAGCGGCTGGCCAACGCCGGCGGCACCCACCAACGGCCTTGCCGGATCACCGGGATGGGCCAGGCATCCGAACCCATCTGCACCGTGAGGGTGATGCCTTGATCGTCGGTGGCGGCACGCCGCACACGAGGATCCACGGGATCCAGCGGATCCACCCGCCAGCCGTTGATGAACCATCCGGGCGTCCACGCCGCCAGCGGCGCGTGGCGTAGCAGGCACTGCCAAGCCAGCAGCCCCTGCCGGGAGGGCTTCCATGTCCACGCTTCCTGGCGGCCCCACTGTGACACGTCCAGCCATGGGCAGGACTTCCACTCGGTCACGGATTCGGCAAGGCTCGCCAGATCCTCCGCGCGGGCGATCGGGCCAAGCAGCACTCGAGCGAGCGAGCCCGCATTGGGCGACCTGGATGCGTCGCGAAGGGCCAGCGCGAGCGCGTCGAGAGCTGGACCGCAGGCGGCTGCGGAGCCGGGTGCGGCCACCGAGGACATGGTGTCCGCGGTGCGCCGGATCGCCTCGACCCAGGATGCCGGCAGGGTGGTGGTCAGCGCCTGCGGATCGGCGTGCAGCACGGCCCGGATCGATGACTGCGTGTCGCGTGCCGCGTCCCGGGGCGCCAGCCGCCACATCAGGACCAGCAGCGACGCGAGCGATGCCACCAGCATCACCGCAAGCATGGGCGTGAGGCGACGCCATCGCGAGATGCCGGTGTGGCGTCGCATGCGCTGATCGAGCGAGCGCACGAAGGCCGAATAGGCCGGGTGCTCCATGTCGGGCGCCTGGCGAAGCCACGCCAGGATCTCGCGCCACTCCGTCGGTGAGAGGGGATCCAGGGCGTGCAGCGTCTCGTCCACACCCGCCAAATCGGCCAGCCGTGCCCGGGCCACCACGCGCAGCATGCGCATGGAGCGCATGTCCACACGGCCCTCGCGATCCAGCGACACCACGGCCTGCAACTGGCTCTCGAAGCCGGACGCGTCGCCGAACAGGGCCGTGGCCCGGGCCGTGGCCTGCGCGGACTCCAGCGAGAGCGAGCTCATGGCGTGGGCTCCGGTTGCAGTGCGATCGCGGCCTCTCGCAGCGCGCGGGCCAGGTTCGTGCGGCCTGCCTGACCTTCAACCGCCTTGCGGATCAACTCGGCCATCTGGGTTGCGGCCACCGTGCGAGCCGTGTTCTTTCGGACATCGGGACGAGCCACGAACCATCGCGAGAAGGCGTCCGATGGCCAATCGGTGAGCCTGGCCTTGGCGAGTTCGTTCCGCTTGCGCGTCCATGGATCATCGGGATCGACCATGTCGCCCGCGGCCGCATCCAGTCGCAGAGCCGCCACCATCTGGGCAAAGCGTGCCACAAGCAGGGCGGACTGACGCAGCAGGTCGGGCGAGGCGGTGTCGTCCGCAAGACGCGTTGCGGCATCCGCGGGCACGGTGCCGGCGTTCAGGTCCACCAGGACCGGGGCAGTCTGCTTGGCGGCACGGAACTGGGCATTCACCTGCCGGGCCGCCGAAGTGGTCTCGAGGGCGATCGCCAGTAACGCATCCGCCGCCTCCGTGCGCGCCAAGGTTGCGTCGTGACCGGTCGCATCCGCCGCGGAGCGAGCCTGCCCAAGGATTTCGATGGATCGGTCGAGCAGCGTCGTGGCGTCATCCCACGGCGCGGAATCCGGATCACTTGCGGGCGGAATGCTGGGTGAAGGCGAGGGGCTCGGCGCGGGTGGCGGCGTTTGGGGCGGAACCTGCGGAATTGGTGGTGACGCGGGCGTTGGCGTGGCGGCGGCATCCGCCTCGGGTTCCTCCGCAGATGCCTGACCGAATCCGGGTTCGGCCTGCTGGGTCGAACCGAACGAAGTGGGAGCGGGATTCGCATCGGTCGGCGCCGTGATGGTGGTCGGGTCTGGTGTTGGTGGCGCGGTGGGCGCCGCGGGTGGGGCCGGGGGTGCCGCGTCAACCGTGGTCGCCGCGGTCGTGACAGTCGTGAGCGATGATGGTTCGGCGGGCTTCGCGGACTGCGACGGCAACGACGGTGGAGCCGGCGGGTTGGCGAAGCCCATGCACGAGCGAAGCACCAGGGTCAGAACCACCAACGTCGCCACGATCGCCACGATCAGCAGGCGAGCATCCACGCGAGGCTTGCGCTGCGCTGCAGGTTGTCCGCCCCATCGCGGTCGGGTCGGCAGTCCGGTGCCCAGCCGCTGGACGGCCTCGGCGTAGCGCCATCCACCCGCGGTGGGAGCCACGAACGCGTTTCGCGGAGCTCCCGGCTCGCGCAGCGTGCTGATCCACACGCCTTGCGGCACGTTCCACAGGCCCACGCCCCAGCCAAGCGAGATCGCCTCGCCTGCGGGAAGCAGGCCCGCAAGACGGAGCATCGCCTGATGCCACCGGGGCTCGTCCGGAAGGATCGCGCAGCGACCGGAGGCATGGGCCGCGAGCAGGGCGTCATAGGCGCGGCGGTCATGTTCCGTTGGCTCGGGCAGCAGGTCCTGGCATGGCATCGGGTCCAGTTCGATCGATCGCCCCGCGGCGAACGCGTCGCGATTCCACGCCGACGGTGCCAGCAAGGTGGCATGCAGATCGCAACGACATGCCTGCAGCCACTGCTCGCTCGAGAGAATGAGCGTTCGACGCTCCACGGTCTGCCGTCCGGCGACATCGGGTGCGCCGGGAAAGAGGCGGGTGATCGCGAAGCGGCCGCTGGCCAGCAGCCTTCCGGCCATGCAAGGTCGGTCCATCAGCGAATCGAACTCCGAGCCGCTTCGCGGCGACCCGAATCCCATGGCGCTCAGGGCCGCATCCTCGGCGTCGCTCACGCCCGCGGCCCGCGCCAGCGTTCGATATCCGTCGACCGAGCCGAAGAGATGCGTCTCGGCCCGGATCATTGGGCGCTCTTGATGACGAACCACGCGACCAGGCCCACCACCAGCACGGCCGCCACCAGTCCAAGGTTCACCCACAGCCAGAAGCGGTCATGCACCCGAGCCTCCTCGGCGTCACGGCGGGCCTCGCCGGCAGCGCGGGCCCGGATGGCCTCGGCGGCGCGCTGGTCGGCCTGTTGTTGACGTGCCTGCATCGCCACGCTCATGCAGTACTCGAGAGGCCCGGTCAGCCCGCGAGGTGGCCGGTCCAGGTCTGGCACGGACCGACCCAGCGCGTCGCGGCGGCTTCGCACCGCGCACACCCCGAAGATGCGCAGGCCGGGCACCACGCGCAGCAGGTTGCCGCAGAACCGCTCGGCGAATCCCCGGAGCTTGCCGTGGTGGCGCAGCAGGTCGGCGTTCTCGTCGATCTTGGTCAGCACCAGCGCGATCGGCACGCTCATGCCCCCAGGAAGGCTGCGCAGATACCGCATGGCCTGCACCATGCCGAAGTCGTCGTCGGCGGCCTCGCCCAGGCGACCCGTGGCCAGGACCTTGGGATCGATCAGCAGCAGCATGGCGGCGGCCCGCTTGACGTGATCGATCAGTTCGCGCGTGTCCTCGTCCTCCACCTGCTGCACGAAGGCGCGGTGAAAGACCTCGCCCGGATAGTCCAGGCTGACCATGGTCATGCTCTGGCCCCGATAGAGGATGTTGAGGTCGAGATAGCTGCTGCCCTCGGTGGCGGGGGGCCAGCGGCGGTGCTCCAGCATCTCCTCCACCGTGCCCAGAAGCGCCAGATGCGTGCGGCCGTCATGCGCCTCGATGCGCAGCGGCCCGTTGCCCTTCCAGCACTGCTCGTAGAGGCGGGCCAGATAGATGGTCTTGCCGGCCCGCGTGCGTCCCAGCACCACCACGCGGTCGCGTTGCGGCGCATCTCCCGCATGGGCCATGGGATGCGGCTCGGCCAGCGCCGGGGTTCCACCCGCAAGCGTGGCACTCTCGCCCAGATCGAGCGAGTCGTCGATGGGGAGCTCGGGATCCGGCTGAGGCGGGGGCAGGGTCATGGGGGCATGCCATCGGTCGCACGGCCGGAAACCACGATGGTTATGCTGCCAAGTGTATCGGTGACCTGGCCGCCTCCCTCGCACTCCATGACCGAATCCCCCTGGAACCAGCCCACGACGAGCGCGCCGCGCACGTCCGCGCCTCGCACGGTGTCGGGTGTGGTGGTGGCCTTGGCCGTGATCGCGGGCGCGATCGTGGCGGGCGGAGCCGCGTGGTGGCTGCAGAGCGAGCGCATCGAGGCCAAGGAACGCGAGCGAGCGGAGGCGGCCGAGCAGCTTGGTGCGCTGGCCGATCGCGTGCAGGCGGCCGAGGCCCGGGCCGCCGAAGTGACCGAGCGACTGAAGCAGTCCGATGCCAAGGGCGAGACCTTGGCCAAGCAGCTTGCCGAAAGTACGGCCCAGATCGATCAGGCCAAGCGCGATGCGGCCGATGCCCGCACCGAGCGGGACGGCACTCGATCCCAGTTCAACGCCGCCCGGAGCGAGCTGGACCGGGTGAAGGCGGCGGACCTGGACCCCGGCGCGTTGCCCGCGCTGGACCTGGCCAGAGTCTTTGCCGGAACCGCCGCGGTGCGAACATCCGTGGACCTGCAGGTGGTTGGGCAGCCGGCCCCAGGCCTGGACCAGGCTGCGGTGGAGACCGCGCTCGCCGTGGCGCTCAAGTCGGCGACCATCGAGCCCGGGCCGCAGAGCACCTTCCGTGTGGCCGTGTTCGCCACGCTGGGTCGTGACCAGCCGCAGCGACCGTTGGGCGTGATGATGCTGCTGCTTCGCAGCATGAAGGTGCCCGGCGAGAACGGCAGCCGCGAGGTGGCGGTGTGGGGGCAGCAGCGGCTTGGTGCCGCCAACGATGCGCAGGCAGCGCAGCAGCTGCAGATGCTGGTGGAGGAACTGTGCCGTGAGCTGGCCGCCACCGTCAAGCCCGGCTCACCATCCGCGCCAGCTGGTGGTGCTTCGTCGCCTCCGCCAGCGGGCAATGCGACGCCCTGATTCGGGTCCAGGCCGACTGGCCGTGACGCTGGCCGTGGTTGTGGCGGCGCTCGGCTACTTCGTGGACATCTTCGATCTGCTGCTGTTCGCCCTGCTTCGCAAGGCCAGCCTGAAGGACGTGCTGGCCCGCCCGCTGGCGGAGCTGCCGGAGGAACAGCACGATCAGCTCCTGAAGGACTGGGGCATCTGGCTGGACAACACGCTGCAGATGACCGGCCTGATGGTGGGCGGGATCCTGTGGGGCGTGCTGGGTGACCGGCTTGGGCGCCTTGCGGTGCTGTTCGGCAGCATTCTCACCTACTCGGTGGCCAACCTGCTCAACGCGCTGGTGGCCGACGTGGACGCTGCCGGCGCGCTGGGGTGGCTGCACGCGATCGGCCTGGGCACGGCCATCCGCCAGTACGAGGTGCTGCGCTTCGTGGCCGGCGTGGGATTGGCGGGCGAACTGGGCGCGGGCATCACGCTGGTGGCCGAGCTCACCAGTCGTGAGCGGCGCGGCATGGCCACCACCATCGTGGCCACGGTGGGCATCCTGGGGGCGGTGGCTGCCTACTTCGTGACGCAGCTGGTCTCGTGGCGGTGGGCCTTTGCGGTGGGTGG
>JBJOGW010000083.1:0-33462 GCA_046048055.1 Planctomycetota bacterium | reverse complement strand
CCTCCCAGCCTGATCCGGCGGGCAGCAGGCGAAGCATGGCTGGGTCCGTGGGATCGGTCAGCGTGGTCGAGCGGGCCCACGCCGCATCCTGCTCCAGAAGACGCGCGACACCCAGCAGCCGTTCCTCATCGCTCGACAGCAGCAGCGGCATGGCCAATGCCGCCAGCGCCGACATGATCACGGCCACCATGAGCAACTCGATCAGGGTCGTGCCGCGGCGACTCATGGTCCCTCCCCTGGAGCCACACCCCACGCGAGCGGCCGGACCGGAAACATCTCGTCCGGATCGCCGCCGCGATTCGGAGCTCGTCCTTCGGTCAGTCCCACGATGTCATCCAGCGCATGGTCGTATCGAAACTGGCTGGTCCCGTCGATGAACACGCTGTCCGCCGCGATGCGCCCGTACACCTGCGAGCGTCCGTTGAAGCGCACGGTGTTGTTGGGCAGGAAGATGCTGGCGATCACGCTTGTATCCGAGAAGTTCCACACGAACAGCGCGCTGAGCGCACTTCGGATGGGATAGATGCGCACACGCCAGGGTTCCAGGTACCGCGGCTCCGTCGGAGGCAACTGGTCGCATGCGGTGCTCTCGAAGGCCTCACCCATCCAGGCCTTGCGGTGCGGGTCGCCCAAGGCCCTGAGTGGATCGGACTCGTCCAGGCATTGGAAGAAACCTCCGATCCAGCACCCGGACATGGTCAGGCGATAGCCATTGTTGATCTCCAGATCCGCGCCCGCGGCCAGTTCCACGGTGGTGTTGGTCCAGTTGATCCCCTCCGGAAACAGGTTGAACAGCGACCACTTGGGAGCCACGACCAGCCTCACGGGCCCCTCGACCACGATTCGGGCATTGTTGGCACGCCACGGACCGTAGACCTCGTAGGTTCCAGCCGTCAGGCGCAACTCGCAGTTGTTGGTGGTCAGCGTGGTGTTGGTCCAGCCGGTCGGGGATCCCACCGTGAACGGGTCCATCACGCGCTTGCCGCCGCTGATGGTGTTGCCCCCGGTGATGCCCGGCGCCGCCGGGCTCTGGGGCGACGGTTGAGGTGCCTGAACCATGCGGATCGAGTCCTCGGGGCTCATCCGCACGGTCGCCACCAGGTCCCGGCCCGGCCCGTTCACCGGAAAGGTGGCGCTCCAGAGGTTCGCCCCACCGTTGTACGGGTAATAGACCCAGGTGCTCTTGAGCGTGCGCGGGTCGTCGGGATCGGTCGGCAGCACCTCGGACTCCAGACGCACATCGCTGTCCACCCAGACCCCGCTGAAGTTGGCGAAGGCAAAGTCCGCCTGCGTGCCGATGTTCACGCGCCGCTTCTCCGACGACTTGGGTGCCCGACCCCACCGACCCACCACGTTGTCGGTGCCATAGATCCAGAGCAGCTTGTTGGCGAAGATGGCGTACTGCCCCTTCACCACCTGCGGAATGCTCATGTGCGACAGGCTTGTCCACCGGGCGCCATCCACCTCGGCCGTCACCGCGATCTCGACCTCGGTCGTCGCGGCATCCGGAACGCTGAGCGCAGCGCTGGTCCCGGCGGCCCGCTTGCGGATGTCCACCAGGGTCACCGTCACCGTGCCTCCGTCCAGCGCCACCCGGTCCAGCAGCACGCCCGCCTGGTGGTTCAGCCGCCAGCCCGTGTCCTCATGACGCAGGATGGCCTTGGCCAGGTCGAGTCCGCTGGAAGCCAGCTCGCGCGCGCGCACGCCGGTGGAGGCGTTCCGCGCCACCAGCAGGCTGGCGTGGCGGCTGGCCGAGAACGCGAGCGTGGCCGTTCCCACCACCAGCATCGCGAACACGGCAAGCAGCAACGCGGCGCCGCGGCGCGCTCCGCAAGCCGCAATGGCGGGACTCTGGCTCATGGACAGTCCGGATGCCTCTGACCGTGGAGCAGGCGTCCGCCCAGCACCACATGCTGGCCGCCCTGATCCGCCGCCAGCGCGCCGTCGAAACGAAGTCTCCGGACGCTGCAGCGATCACCGTCCTCCACCTGAAACGACCCTCGAGCCAGATCACACAGCACCACGCGGCCCGCCAGACGGTCCTGGGCCTGCAACGCCCCCCGCAGGGAGGCCCAGTCGGTGCTCAGGCCGTGGATGGCGCGATCCGTCCGGTCGCGCACGATGTCGAGCCGGAGTGCGCCCGCCTCGGAGTCCATCACCCACCAAGCCAGCTCGTCGGCGTGGATGGTGTCGAAGAGCTCGGTGTTCTCGCCGCTCGCATCAAAGGGTTCGCTTGGAAGCCACATCAGCACCTGGTCCTCCCGCTGGAGCAGGATCATGCGCGCCCGGGCCAGGTGATCCGCCATGCGCGCCTCGGCCGAGGCAAGCATCGTCATGCCCTCCGCCAGGCGGTCCTGATCACGCATGGCTTGCGTGACCGCTCGGAGCGACCCGGTCACGGCCAACGCCACCAGCGCGGTGATCACGCTGGCCACGCACACCTCGACGAGCGTGAATCCCCGTCTCATGGCTGCGACTCCTCCTCGCGGATCCGCAGGCGTTCCAGCACCGCGTAGACCGTCCCGTCGGGGCCGAACACCTCCACGCGCAGGCGGGTGCCGGCAAGTTCCACCCCGTTGTAACGGCTCAGCGTCATCGGTGCGTCGGTCAGCGTGGTGCGACGACCCAGCATGCTCCAGCCTCCCTCCAGCATGGAGTCGCGCGTCACGCCACCGGCAGCGGGCGGCGCGAGCATCTGTCCGACGTCCTCTTGCACCGCAAGATCCGTCATGCGATCGAAGGGTTGGTCCAGCAGGAACGAAACCTGCTGTTCCGCGGCCTGGGCGGCCAGTTGGCCAAGCCGGGCCTGCTCCTGCGCGGCCATGGAGAAACCAAGCCCGGTCGATGCGGCCATGGCCACCATGGCCACGATCACCGAAGCCATCAGTGCCTCGAGGAGCGTGAATCCATTCCGCTGCGCGAGGCGCCGGCCGGGGTGCGGAAGATTTCGCAAATTCCGGGTGTGCATCTCAAGGAGCCCCATCGACCATCCGATCCAGTGCCTGAAGGGCGAATCGAGAACGTGCCAAACGACGACACAAATCTTGAATTTTCGTCAGGCCTCGCACTTGCCCCTCACGCCACGGAACGGATGTTCGACCGGGCGTCGCTGGAAGTCACGGAACACGCACACCAAACGAAAGGGAATGGAACTGCCATGAACGCTTCGAACACCGACATTGTCACTGCACCCGTCCGCACTGGCACCAGGAAGACCCGTCGCGGCTTCACGCTGATCGAGATCCTCATTGTGGTCGTCATCCTGGGGGTGCTTGCGGCCCTCGTCATCCCAGGCGTCACCAGCGCCCTGACCGATGCCAACACCAGCGCTGCGGCAGCCCGGGCTTCGCAGATCACCACCATGGTGACGCGACTGAACCAGTTCCAGCCTGCCAACGCCATCACCCTGACCGATGGCACCGAGTACAGCGCGGACGACCTGGCGGCCCTGGTGACGGCAGGCTACTGCTCGGCGAACGACCTCCAGAACCAGGCCAACCCCAACGGCGGCTGGGTCTGGAGCGCCACCGAGAACCGTTTCGCGCCGGCGGAGTGACGCCCGCTCGCGGGAGAATCGCGGAATCGCAGAGATGAGGGACTCCGGCAACGGGGTCCCTCATCCTTTCACGGCTCACGCAGGGACTCATGGAGGCAGGGAATCATGCACCGCATCGCACAGATGTTTCGCCGAAGCCGGGCCACGGTGGCCCTCGACCTGGGCACGGACGGACTTCGGACCGTCGTGCTCGACGAGGGCCTCGCCGCTCGTGACTCTGCGTTCTTCCGGACTCCAGCGGGTGAGCAGCCTTGGGGCGACTCGGTCCGCGCTGAGCTGGCCAGATGGGTCCGGGCCCACGGACTTCATGGGGCTTCTGCCCAGTTGGTCCTGAATGCCCGGGTGATCCTGGCCGATACGGCTGTCATGCCCGCCATGCCCGATGCCGAGCTTTCCGCCAGCGTGAGGTTTGAGGCAGCGGACCGCTGGAACCTCGACCAGGGCTCCAGTGTCATCCGTCATATGCGGCTGGCGACTGGCGGGAACGCGGCCCAGTCCATCCTGCTCCTGGCCACCCGTCAGGAACAGCTCGATGCGGCCGTGGACCTGGCCTTGCACTCGGGACTCCATCCCACCCATGTCGAGTGCGCACCGCTGGCGGCGGCCCGTGGTGCCGTGCGGTGGAACCGCTCGATTGTCGAGGGAGATGTGGCCATGCTGCATCTGGATCCGCGCGTCGCCACGCTCATGGTGCTGCGCAGGGGTGAACTGGCCATGTTCCGATCGATCGAGGGCGAGTGGGGCCGCAACGGGCTTCGCACGCGTCACACGTCCGCCGATGGCGACATCCCGCTCGAGCCCGATCAGGACCACCCCGCATGGCGATGGGCGGGGCTGGCCGAGGAGGTGCTGCTTCTGCTTCGCAACAGCTGCACCCAGTCGAACTGGCCCGGCCGCATGGTGCTGACGGGGCCTTGTGCCACGGAGTCGGAACTGCTGCAGACGCTGCAAGGTGTGTGCGGACTTTCCGTCACCTTCGCGGGCAGCGACCGATGGATTCCCGCCAGCGAGGGTCTGACGGATGAGAGCTGGGCCTCGGCCATCGGTTGCCTTGCAGACGAGCCGGCAACGGCGGAGGCCCGGAGGGCGGCATGACCCTTGCCCGCATCGACTTCCTGCCCCGCTCCCTGCAGCGCACCATCCATGCGCGGCAGTCGCGTCGGCGCAGCGGCCTGCTGGCAGGCCTGCTGTTGGCGCTCAGCGTGGGAGTGAGCCTTCACAGCTGGAACACCATGCGACAGGCCGACATGGCTCGCAGCGAGGGGGCCCAGTTGGCGGCCCGCCTGCCAGGCATCGAGGAGCAGATGGATCATCTGGCGGCCGAGCAGGCCAGCCTTCAGCGAGCGCTCCAGATGACCGATGGCGTGGTTCCCCCCGTGCGGGTCTCCCACGTGATCGCCACCATCACCCACATGCTCCCGGATCGCATCACGCTGCATGGCCTTCGCATCGAGGCCGAGGAAACGCCTCGCCAGATGCTGGTGGTGCTGCAGGGTGTCGCCGCCTCCAACGGCGACCTGACCGACCTGGAGCGACGACTGGGTGACGCCGCCGCGTTCCGCGGGGTGAGCATCTCGGAGAGCCGCGCGGTGGAGATCGAGGGCCGTCGCGTGGAATCGTTCACGCTCTCGTTCCGGGTGCCGCTGGAGGTTCGGGTGCAGAAGCCCGACCAGCCGCCGCTGGCTCTGGAGGCGCGCCGATGAACGGGCCCATGAAGCGGCGATGGAGTCTGGAGGTGGCGGCCACGGCGGTCCCGATGCTGGTGGCGGTGGGCATGCTCGCCATGTTCATCGTGCCCAACTACCTGCAGGCGACCCGCTGGAGCGAGCAGGCGCGCACGCTGCGGGCGTCCGCCCAGGAATCGGCCGCGCGGATGGACACCATCCGCTCGCTGCAGTCCCGCAACGAGCGGCTTCGTCTGGAGCAGGCCGAGCGGGGGCACTCGTTCCCTACATCACTGGGCGAGGGCCAGGTGCTTCGCACGATGGCCTCGGCCGCCGATGACAAGGGCATCCAGGGCAGCGAGACGCGCGTCAGCACGCTGGTGTCCGTCGCCGTCCCGCTGGTCGCCGGCGGAAAGGCCACCCGTCGTTCCGTGGAGGTGGACATGCGCGGCGGTTTCGAGGCCATCTTCAAGGCCGTGCGACGGCTCGAGGAACTGAGGACCGCGGCCGTCTGCCGTTCGGTGGAGCTGACCGGGGATCCTGCGGGCATCGGAACCACCGGTCCGATCCGCGGGCACCTGGTCATCCACGAGTACTTCGGCGAACAGGCGCACGATGGGACTGCCGCTCCTGCGGGAAAGGACGGTGAGTGACATGGAATCGTTCCGGCGCTCGTGGGAGACGCTCTGCAGCCGCCTGGGCGTGAAGCCCCGCCAGTTCGCGCTGCTTCTGGCCGTGATGGTGGTGGCGGTTGGTGGGCTGCTGGTGAAGGGCATGGTCGGACCGCGCAAGCCAGCCACCACGACCCGAGCCAGGTCGACACCTGCCAAGGGCGGTGCACTGGCGGGATCCAAGGTGGTCGCTGCCAAGCCCGCGGGCAAGAGCGTGCGGAGCGCGGCAGTGAGCGGACCCTCCCCATCCGGGCGGCAGGTGGCTGACATGCCGGTCATCACGCTCGCCATGGAGACCGCGGTGGCGCGCGATCCGTTCCGGGGCTGGGACGTGCCGGTACAGACACCGGCCCAGCAAGTTCCGGCCGTCACGTCGAACGTGCTGGGCGAACCCGGCGTGCTGCCGGACATGCCCTTGCGTGCCGTGGTCAAGGGCGAGATGGCCGTGTTCGGTGCCCAGACCGTGCGTGTGGGTGATGCCGTGGGGCTGCCGGATGGAACCTTCGCCCGTGTGCAGTCGATCGCCGACCGCTCGGTGCGCGTGCAGTGGCAGGGCAAGGTGATCGACGTGCAGCTTGGCGCGGTGGCATCCGCCAGGGAAGGCAAGGCAGGAGGATTTCGATGAACCAGGAACGTGCAAGCCGTGCCACGGCGGGACTGCAGGTCGAACTCCGGTCGCTTCCTCGCGTGGGCCAGATGCTCATCCACGATGGTGCCATCACCATCGAGCAGTTGCGCGATGCGCTTCGCATGCAGGCCGCCGGCGGGCGCAGGCTGCTTCTGGGCGAGGTGCTGCTGCAGCAGGGCGTGGTGGACCGCGTCACGCTGCTCAGGGCCGTGGCGCGCAGCCTTGAGATCGAGTTCGTGGCAGAGCCTGCCACGCAGGCCGACCCCTCCGTGATGCGACTGCTGCCGGACATGGTCCGTCGCGAGCATCGCATCGTCCCGCTCCGCCAGGACGGCGAGACGCTGGTGATTGCCACAGCGGATCCGCAGAACGATCATGTGCGCTCGCTGGCCGAGCGCGAGAGCGGGATGCGCGTGCAGTTCGTGGCCAGCCCCGAGGAGCATCTGGACGCCATGCTCTCCGGCATGGGCGAAGCCCAGGCCGTCGAGGAGCGCGCCCAGGAGATCGTGGCCGAACTGCTCGAGGTGGGCAACGACGCGGGCTTCACGCTGCAGGAGAAGCAGGTGGAGGAGATGGTGGGGGCCGTGGGCGATGACGACATCGGCCCGGTGGTCAAGCTGGTCAACTTCATCATCTGCTCGGCCGTGGAGGAGGGCGCCAGCGACATCCACATCGAGCCGGACGAGGGCCAGATCCGTGTCCGGTTCCGCATCGACGGCGTGCTGGGCCATCGCATGTCGCCGCCATGGCGCATGCACGCCGCCATCGCCAGTCGCGTGAAGATCATGGCCCACCTGGACATCAGCGAGCGACGCGTCCCGCAGGATGGCGAGATCAGCGTGCGCGTGAACGGGCGGCCGATCGACCTGCGCGTGAGCACGCTTCCCGGCAGGTTCGGGGAGAAGATCGTGATGCGCGTGGTCGACAGTTCCGGCAACCGCCTCGGACTGGAGCAGCTGGGATTCCGGCAGGACATGCTGCAGCGGTTCCAGGCAGCCGTGGACCAGCCCTACGGCATCGTGCTGGTCACTGGTCCCACCGGTTCGGGCAAGAGCACCACGCTCTACAGCGTGCTCAACACCTTCGACCGCACCAGCATCAACGTGAGCACGGTCGAGGATCCGGTGGAATCGAACATCGAGGGTGTGCACCAGGCGCAGATCAACGCCAAGGCCGGTTTCACGTTCGCTTCGGCGTTGCGGGCACTGCTTCGGCAGGATCCCGACGTGATCATGGTTGGCGAGATCCGCGACGGCGAGACGGCGCAGATCGCCGTGCAGGCAGCCCTCACGGGCCACGTGGTGCTGAGCACGCTGCACACCAACGACGCGCCGAGCGCGATCACGCGCCTGGGCAACCTGGGGGTGGAGAACTTCCTCATCGCGGCCAGCCTTCGTGGCGTGCTCGCCCAGCGTCTGGTGCGGCGGGTGTGCCGCCAGTGTGGCGAGGCCTGCGAGCTGGATGAGGCCCAGCGAACCAGCATGGGCCTGTACGCGCACATGCCCGGCACCCCCAGGCGAGGCAAGGGCTGCCGCAAGTGCCGAGACACGGGCCTGAGCGGGCGACTGGGTCTGTACGAACTCATGGTGCCCGACGAGCGCATGAACGACCTGCTCTGCGGCACCTGCGATCCCGCCTCGATCCGTGCCCTGCTCCGCGAGCAGGGCTTCGAGACGCTCTGGGACGACGGCATGAAGAAGGTGCTCGACGGGCTCACCACGCCCGAGGAGGTGCACGGTGCCTGCCGTCACTGAAGCGCCGCCCTCGCGCAAGTGGAGGTACCGTGCCCGCCGGGCCAGCGGTGACATGGTCCGAGGCGTTCTTGAGGCGTCCACGCATGCCGACGTCGTGCGCGAGTTGCGCCGTCAGAGCCTGGCCATCCTCGATGTGGAACTGGGCGAGAATGCGGCGCGCGTGGGTGAGCAGGTGGACTCCGACACGCGCCGTCGCCGGCTGGGGCGCGCCTTCAAGCGGGACGACACCGTGGCGTTCTGTGCGCAGGTTGCGGTCATGCTCCGCACCGGGGTGCCGCTCAAGGAGGCGCTGGAGACCTTTGCCGAACAGGCATCGCGCCCTGAGGTGGCGGAACTGGTCCGCGCCATCCGTGACGACGTCTGCGAAGGCGAGGACCTGTCCGCGGCGCTCGCCCGCTATCCGCGCATCTTCCCGCCGCTCATGATCAGCCTGATGCAGGCCGCCGAGGCCAGCGGCATGCTGGACGAGATGATGACCCGGGTGGCCAGGGACCTGGCCAAGCAGCGCAAGACCGCGCGCCAGGTCAAGGGTGCCATGACCTATCCGGCCGTGATGCTCGGCGTGGCGGTGCTGGCGGTGGCCGTGATCATGACCGCGGTCATGCCTCGCTTCGGCCCGCTGTTCGCCATGCAGGGCGATCGACTGCCGCTACCCACCAAGATGCTGCTGGGTCTCTCGGACTTCATCCGCACGGGCTGGATGATCTGGGTGCCCGGCGTGCTGGCCCTGGCGGCCGGTGCCTTCTTCTGGAGTCGCAGCGAGATGGGCCGTCGCGCGATGGATGCGGGACGGCTCAGGTGGCCCGTGGTGGGTCCCATGTTCCGCCACCTGTATGTGGCCCGCTTCTGCAGCACCATGGCCACGCTCCTGGCCGCCGGTGTTCCATTGCTGGATGTGGTGCGCATCCTGAAGGACGTGACCGACAATCGATCCTACGACACGCTGTGGCGAACGCTCGAGGAACGCGTGAGCCACGGCGGCGAGCTGGCACCCACCTTCCGGGAGTTCACCTTTGTGCCCCGGAACGTGGCGGCGATCATCGCCGCAGGCGAGAAGTCCGGTCGCCTGCCCGAGGTGCTGGAGAGCGCTGCAACCGTGGCCGAGGAGGACCTCGAGGTGTCGCTCAAGAGCGCCACCAGCATGGTGGAGCCGATCCTGATCGTGGGCATGGGCCTGGTGGTGGGTGGCATCGCCAGCGCCATGCTGCTGCCCATCTTCAACATGTCCAGAGTGATGCATGGCGGCTGAGCCGGCCGCGTTTGCTGGAACCGGTCGCCTGACATAGGGTGCCGGGCCCATGATCACCGTCGTCTCGGGACTTCCTCGATCCGGCACCAGCATGGCCATGCAGATGCTGCACGCGGGCGGCATGCCGGTGTTGGCGGATGGGGTGCGCGCGGCTGATGCGGACAACCCGCGCGGCTACTTCGAGTTCGAGCGCGTGAAGGCCCTTCGCCATGACAAGGGTTGGCTGGACGAGGCCGAGGGCCGCGTGGTCAAGATCATCCACCTGCTCCTTCCGGAACTCCCGCTGGACCGCGACTACCGGGTGCTGTTCATGGAGCGAAGCCTGCCTGAGGTGGTGCGATCGCAGTCCGTCATGCTCGAGCGTTCGGGACGCGTCGGCGGTGGGCTGGCGCCCGAGCGTCTCATGGCCATGTACCAGGCCCAGTTGCAGCAGGTTCACAACTGGCTTGCCGCCAACCCGCGTGCGGCCGTCCTCACGTTGCCGCATGCCGAGGTGCTTCGCGAGCCTGCCGCCTGGGTCGAGCGCGTCAACGCCTTCCTGGGCGGCATGCTGGACCCGGCCGCCATGGTCGCCGCCGTCGATCCGTCGCTGCATCGCAACCGGGCGTGAGGCCCAAAGGGCGTCGCGATCCGTCATTCCATCACAAGCCCGCGCGCCGCAGCCCACGCGTGGGGCGGACGCGGCATCAAGGCCAGCGGATCGGGCCCGCAAGACGACAAGGCACTGGGAGCCCGGTGATGGGCCGCCGCGGCCGCGTCATCGCCGCGGGCCTGGTGCACCAGCCGCAGGTACTGCCGCACCGCCATCGAATTGGGCAGCAGCGTGGCGGCCAGTTCCAGGCTGCGCACGGCGTTGTCCAGGTCGCCGTACCAGGCCAATGCCACACCGAGCAGGTAGTGGGCCGATGCGGCAAGTGGATCGATCTCGGTGGCATCCATGCAATGGTTGGCACAGGCCTCCAGCCGGTTGCGAAGCAGCGCCACCTGTGCAAGCCCCACATGCGAGCGGGTGTGGCGTCCCCGCGCCGCCAACGCCCTGCGGAACCACCTCTCCGCCGCGTCCGCCCGCTCCTGCATCACGCACAGGTCGCCAAGGCCGGCGCAACCGTCGGGATCGGTGGGGTTCAGTCGATCGACGTGTTCCGCAGCCTCGCGGGTCTGACCCATGAAGGTCAGGGCGATCGCCAGGGTCAGGCGGACGGGCTGGTCCGGCTCGTCGGCCGGGAGCCACGTGCGGGCCAGCTCCGCACACCGGTCATGTCGACCTCCACGATGCAGCGCGTCGGCCAGCGAGAGCTTGAACCGCATGTTGCCAGGATGGCTCTCCACCAGCGACTCCAGGATGGGCACGGCCTGTTCCGTCCGTCCCGTGGTGCTGAACACCACGGCCAGGTTGAACTGACTCTCGCGCTTCACGTGGGCCACGCGTTCGGCGACACCAGAGGGCAACGCCTGCATGTACCCCAGGTCCACCAGTTGCTGGATGGCGGCGTGCGCCTCGAAGGGATCCTGCCGAAGGTCCGCCGGGTGCATGCCGGCCTTGCCCGGCTCCGTGTCCCAGCTGACGATCGGATCGGGCACCGGTGTCTCGATCACGCCAGCCAGCACCCGCCCGTCCATGTCCTGGCCGCGAGGCAGGCCCAGCAGCGCAAGCGCTGTGGGCGCGATGTCCAGCAGGCCTGGAGCCACGGGTTGGGCGCCTTGCCGCACGCCAGGGCCCGCCATGGCCAGCACCCCGGTCGAACGGTGCCAGGTGGCCTCCACCTCGGCCCGCTCGTCGGTCATGGCCACCCCCGACATCTGCGGGCGCCGCTCGTCGTTGAAGAAGCCGTGATCACTCAACAGCATCACGGTGGTGTCAGGTCCGCAGGCCTGCAGCAACTCGCCCAGCATGCGATCCTGTTCGCGGTACACCGCCGCCATCACGCCGCTGAAGTGGGTGAACAGCGACAACTCCACGTGCTTGAGGCGCGGCGGCGCCAAGGCCATGAAGTGATGGCCCATGGCGTCGATCATGTCGTGAAAAACCATGGTGCAGTCCCACGCGCCCTGCCGAACGGCGTGCAGGCTGGCGGCGTGCACGGAGCGGGCCTGGGCCAGGTGGGTGGCCAGTGCCTTGAGCAGGCGCACATCCTCCGGGCCCGTGCACGACTGCACCTGCGGCACGAAGGGCTTGAGTTGCGCAGGCCCGAGCGATGCGGGATTCACGCGCAGGGCGGCCACGGCATCGGCCTGATCCAGCGGATGGACCGCGCCCGGAGCCATGGGCCATGAGCCGTTGACATCCGGCGATCCCTGCGCGAACAGGTTGCTCACGCACAGGCCATGGATCGGCTCGGCGGGGTGCGAGGCGTACCACGACACGACGTTCACCCGCATGCCGCGCAGGGTCAGCATGTTCCAGAGGGCACGGGTGCGGCGCGAGGTGCTGCTGACAAGTCGCAGGCCGTCGCCCGAGGGATCGGGCTCCACAAAGTTCAGGATGCCGTGCTTGTCGGCTGTCTTGCCGGTGGCCACGGTGGTCCACAGCATGGGGGAGAGCTTTGGGTCCAGCGTGGACAGGTCACTTCGAAGGCCGCGTCGCACCAGCGCCGCCAGGTTGGGCAACTCGCCCCGCTGCAGCATGGGATCCGCAAAGGTCCAGTCGGCGGCATCCCAGCCGATGATCAGCAGTCTCCGGGCCACCCTGGATCCGTCAGCCACCACCATGACAGTCGAGCATAGTGGCAAAAATGAGGCGGGCGACCCGTGAGGGCCGCCCGCCGAAGGAGCAAGTGCTGGTTGCTCGTCTGGTCGGATGCACACACACCCAGCCAGGAGGTATCACAAGACGTCAATCACGCCGACGCCGGCCGGCAATACCAGCCAGGCCCAGCAGTGCCACGGCGCCCGGAGCCGGGATCACGCCAGTGGTGATCGCCGCACCGGCCGTGCTCTCGTAGGCAAAGCCCATCATCCACCGCTCGGTGATCGATGCACCCATGCGGATCACGCCGAAGCCGTAGTGGGTGGCCGTGCCGACCTGAAAGCGGAAGCCGAAGTAGTTGAGCGCATTCAGGCTGAAGTCGCCGAGAAGGCCGTCCGCCCAGCTCGTGCCACCGCTGGTGTTGAAGCGGGCGGTACCGAGCGGGCCGGTGTCCGGAATCGCGCTGCTGATCGTGAAACCGATGCCAAGGTCGCTGACTTCGTTGCTGTAGGAACCGATGTTCACGCCACGCCAATTGCCGCCGGCGGTGGTCGCGAACCAGCTCATGTTGGTCGTACTGGAGCCGTAGGGATTCATGAACGGCCCACCGCCGACCGAGGCGGCCGAACTACCCGTGGCGCCCGTGAGCAGGTTGAAGTAAAGGCCATCGATGCTGGCGGGGATCAGGATCCCGTCCGCACCGTACTCAAAGGACACCACGGCCGCATTGGCGGCGCCGGCGGCCACGGCCACGGCGCATGCCGCAAGGTGCGACTCAAGACGCTTGGACAGACTCTTCATGTGCATTCTCCTGGGAACTAGGGAGCGCAAGCCCGGAGCAAACCACTCAACCCGGCAGCTTGTCTCAGTAAAGGGAAGGGAAAGGGAACGATGGAAGCAAACGTGCCGCAGGGGGGAACTCCCTTTGGCGGGAGGAAGGTGCGCCAGAACGCGGACCTTGCAAGCAAAAGCGAACGGAATGCAAGGAGTCGGAAAGATTCAAACAAAAGTCCTATAATACATCTTTGGATCGCTTGAATCGCTGCCTTTCGATCGCGGGCGGAGCGGATCTACGCTGTTCGGTGGCGAGCGCACCCGAACGCTCCCACGGAGTCTTCATGCCCAGCACCCTTGCCGATCGCGTTCGGATGCAGGACCGGCTGTTTGCCGAGTTGTCGGCCATGTTCGGCCGGGAGGTTCCGCTCTACGACAGAAGTCTGGCGGTGAACAGGGTCTGCAACCAGACCGTGTGCTCGCTGGTGAGCGGGTTGCATCTGGGCTTCACGATCTCGGCGGACCAGTTGGATCGATCCAGCGGAGAGCGGCACGGCGCCATCCGTATCGGCCGCCCCGATGAATATCGATGGGTGGGGCGTCTCTTTGCCCAATTCGGCATGGAGCCGCACAACTTCTACGACATGACGTCGGTCGGGGCACGCAGCCAGCCCATCATCGCCACGGCATTCCGCTCCATTGTTCGGCCCGAGCACCGGGTGTTCACCTCGCTGCTCATGACCGACTGGTTCGACGCGAGCACGCGATCCCGGATCGAGCAGGCGTTGTCGGAGCGGCAGGTGTTCCCGGATCGTGCCAGGCACCTGATCGAGAAGGGCGAACGGCAGGGCGGTCTTGCGTGGGAGGACGCCGATGCCCTGATCCATGAGTCCACCACGTGCATCTTCAAGTGGACCGGCACGGCCCGCCACCATGGCTTGTACAAGGATCTCTGTGCCGCGGGATTCAAGATCGCCGCGGACATTGCCTGCTTTGATCGCCATCACCTGAACCACCTCACGCCCAACACGCTCTGCATGGACCTGTTCACGGCGGCCATGAAGCATTGCCTTGGCGAGATGAATCGGGACCAGTTCCGCCGGCGAGCCATGCTGGCCCTTGGACGGCTCCTGCACACGGCCGATCGGGATTGGATGCGGCTGCACTTCAGGCATGTGGGCCACGCCGAGATCAATGCCTTGCAGCCGGGCTGCGCCACCGAAGCTGATGTGGCCGTGCTGGTCGAGCAGATGCTCGCAACCCTGGCCGCACCGGCGTTCGACCTGTCCAGGCACGACCATGCCGGCTTCAAGGATTTCACGGAGGGACCACCGCAGGACACGCCAGTGCTGCTGCGTCAGGATGCCTACAAGGCCCTCACGGAGCGCGTGAGGTTCATGGAGAACGACGGCTCCACGGTGGATGCAACCCACACGGCGCGGTTCGGGGAGATCGAGGAGCGCTTCTACGCCACCACGCCGGCGGGCCGTGCGCTGTACGACCGGTGCCTGGCTCAGTCCGAGGCCGTACGGGAGTGTGATCCATCGCTGCCCAAGCGCGACTTCGTGGCCTACGAGGCGTTGTATGCGGCGCCCTTCGCTCCTTTCCCCAAGACGCTGCCCGCCCTGCTCGAGAGGGGACTTGTGTTTGGCCTGTATGCCCCCACACCCAGGGGACTGGCGGCGCGCGGCACGGCCACCACCACCGACATCCATGAACTGGTCCGGCAGGGACACGCGCAGGTGGAGGGATTGCGCTATGAGGACTTCCTGCCGGTGAGCGCCGCAGGCATCTTCGCGAGCAACCTGAACCAGTATGGCACCCACAGCACGGCGATCGAGCGTCCCACGTACTCGCAGGCGCAGCTCGAGGAGATCCTCGGCAGGCCGATCATCGATTCCACGGCCGTCTATGCCGGCATGGAGGCCGCATCGCTGCTGGACACCTGGAAACGGCTGAAATTGCTCGATCGCGTGCCGCTCCAGCGGCGCGAGGCATTGCAGGCGGCGGTGGCCGCCTCGCCCCTCACCGCACGATGAGCACGGTGGCCAGTCCCAGGAAGATGCCCATGCTGGCCACGTCGGTGGCGGTGGTCAGGAAGATGCTGCTCGCCGTGGCCGGGTCGGCACCGAGCCGCTTGAGGGCCAGGGGAATGAACGCCCCTGAGATGCCGCTGACCACGCAGCTGCCGATCATGGCCATGAAAGTCACCGCGGCCAGCACCAAGGCCCGGTCCGCTGCCCAGATCATGTTGGGATCCTCGGGCTGCTGCTGCATGCGGGCAAAGATGAACATGCCCACGCCGGCGCTCACGCCCACCAGGGCGCCGTTGAGAAGGCCGAGCAGGCCCTCCTTGAGCACCAGCGCGCGTTCGCGGCCGGGCTTCAGTTCGCCCAGCGTGAGTCCACGCAGGGCCACGGCCAGGGCCTGGCAGCCCGTGTTGCCGGACTGGCCGGCCAGCACCGGCAGGAACACGGCCAGGATCACGAGTCGGTCGAGCGTGTTCTGGAACACGGCCACCACCGCAGCCGCCACGAACGCGGTGAGCAGGTTCAACTGCAGCCAGGGATGTCGGAAGATCAGGCTTCGCCACCATGGGGTGGAGAGCCCCTCCTCCTTGGTCAGGCCGACCATGGTGCCGACCTGCGCGCTGATCTCCACCGCCTGCTTCTCGAACATGGTGGCGCCCCGGATCAGGCCCACCAGCTTGCCCTGCTCGTCGCAGACCGGATAGATCGGGTAGTGCCGCTGCACCGTCTCGCGCATGGCGTCGATCAGGCGGGCGCTCTCCTTCAGGGCGAACGGATTCCGGATCATCACGTCATCGATCTTCTGGTCAGGCTGGGCCAGCAGCAGGTCACGCATGACCAGAAGCCCCTGCAATCTCTCCTGCGAATCGATCACGAATCCGTAGGTGACGAACGTGGTCTTGACGATCTCGCGGAGTCGCTCGACCACCTCCCGCACGGTCAGGCCTGGAGGGAATGCCGCGTGGACGGATTCCATCATGGCGCCGATGGTCAGGTCCTGGTAGTCCAAGTCCTCGGCCGGGGTGTGTGTGTCCGCCATCGCGACGGAATCCTACCGTCGCACAGGCACGGATCCAATCATGTCGGCACCACCCGCGAAGCGTCCGGTGATCTCGGCGGGGATGTCCGCCATCTTGCGGCCACAGAGCATGTAGTAGAACAGGGGTGCCCCGTCGATCGACAGGCGATGTCGGTACCGCTCCAGGTGGTGCACCTGCAGGAGATCCCCCATGAGCATGTGCTTGATCAGGCGCGAGAATCCCGAGTTGTCTCGTTCCTGGAGGAATGTCTCCTTGATGTTGAAGACGATCCATCCTTCGGGCTGGATCAGGTTGAACGCGGAGGCGAAGGCGGGCACCGGAATGTCCCCGAAGCCAAGCGCCGCCACGCAGGCCAGGCAGTTGAACTGCCAGGCCCGGAGTTCTTCCAGCAGTTCGTGTGTCGATGCGCAGAGGTCGGTCACGTAGAACGCGTCGTAGGCGCCGGGCCGATCACGCACGCAGGCATCGCGCGCCTCCGGCTCGATGTCCACGCCCACGGTCCGGGCGCCATGCAGCAGCTCGCCCACCATGCCGTTGCCGGCACCCAGATCCAGCACGCGAAGTTCATGGATGTCGGCACGATTGGACTTCAGGACGGACCCCAGGACCTCAAGGGCCTTGGCGGGACTGGAACAGCGGAGACGCTCGTAAAACAGCTGTTCGTAGAGGCCCGGACGGCGGTAGATCTCGCCATAGTCGTGAAATCGCAGCCGCGTGGCCGAGTTGTTCTCGATCAGGTGAAAGAAGGCCTCGGCCTGGGAGAGATGGGATGTCTCGGACCGTGGGAATCGGATGTCGTATCGAGGGTGCATCAGGAGCTCCTTGTCAGAGGGGCGCCACGTGACCGCACCCACCGAGCCGTGAGGCCTGTGGACGCCGCCACGATGACGACGCGAATGTGGACCGAGTGTAACCAACTGGAGATCGCGTCGCTCGGGAGGCGTGGATGCACGCGAGTGGGCGTACCATGCGCGCATGTCGACCGATCCGCCGAATGGCGAGCACTCGGCGCGCATCGAGCTGTTCGGTGCTGGAAAGCGCTACGGCGACGCGTGGGTGGTGCGTCAGCTGGATCTTCGCGTGATGCAAGGGGAGTTGCTGGTGCTCCTGGGCGAGTCCGGCTGCGGCAAGACCACCACGCTCAAGATGATCAACAGGCTGGTGGACCCGGACGAGGGCGAGGTCCGATTGGGAGGCGTGTCCGTGCGTGAACAGGAGCCCTGGGTCGTGCGACGCCGGATCGGATACGTGTTCCAGCACGTGGGGCTGTTCCCGCATCTGTCGGTGGCGGAGAACGTCCGCGTGGTCCCTTCGCTGTGCGGCTGGACAGGGGCGGAGCAGGACGCGCGGGTGGAGGCGCTCCTGGAGCTGGTCAATCTGCCCATGGCCCGCTTTGGCCGGCGCTTGCCGGCGGAACTCTCCGGAGGACAGCGTCAGCGGGTCGGCCTGGCGCGGGCGTTGGCGGCCCGGCCATCGGTGGTGCTCATGGATGAGCCATTCGGGGCATTGGATCCGTTGACCCGGGACACGATGCAGCAGGAATTCAGGCTGCTGCACGCCCAACTCGGACTCACCACGGTCATGGTCACGCACGACATGACCGAGGCGCTCCTGATGGCGGACCGCATCGCGGTGATGCGGCGGGGGCGGATCGTCAGGATTGGCCGGCCGTCCGACCTGATGCAGTGTCCGGATGACGCATACGTGGCTGAGCTGATGCGGACGCCGCGCCGGCAGGCTGATGCCATCGAGTCGCTTCTGCGGGGAAGGCCCGGGAGCGAAGCATGATCATCGAGAGTCTCCGCGAACAGTTGCCGCTGCTGCCAGTCAATCTCGCGCATCACCTCATGGTGAGCGTGGTCGCTCTCGTGATCGGCGTGGCGTTGAGCGTGCCTCTTGGCGTGCTCCTTGTCCGCCGGCGTTCGCTGCGGGGCCCTGTGCTGGCCTCCGTGAGCGTGATCCAGACGGTTCCCAGCCTGGCCATGCTTGCCTTGATGGTGCCGCTCCTGCTTGGTGTTGGGTGGGCGGTGGAGCAGTCACTGGGTGTGCGTTTCTCCGCACTGGGATTCTGGCCCACGGTCATCGCGCTCACGCTCTACAGCATGCTGCCCGTGGTGCGCAACACGGTCACGGGATTGGAAGGCGTGGATCCGGCGGTGCGTGAGGCCGCGCAGGGCGTCGGCATGACCCCGCGCCAGTCCCTGTGGCGGGTGGAAATGCCCCTGGCATTTCCGGTGATCATCGGCGGTATCCGGACCGCCACCGTGTGGGTGGTGGGCATCGCCACGCTGGCAACACCCGTCGGCCAGCGATGCCTTGGAGACTTCATATTCCGTGGGCTGCAGACGCGCAACTGGACCATGGTGTTGCTGGGCTGCGTGGCCGCGGCGGGCTTGGCCATCCTGCTTGATGGTCTGCTTGCTCAGATCGAGCTGGGTGTGACGCGTCGCAGGCGCGTCCGCGCCCTGGCGGCGAGTCTGGCCCTGTGCGGCGTGATCGCATCAGGTCTGGTGCTGCCGTCGATGCTGCCGGCTGGAACATCGGCGGCCCTGCCTCGGGCGGTCGAGGTCACGCGCATCATGGATCGGCCAGTCCGGATCGGTGCCAAGACATTCACGGAGCAGTACATCCTCGCCGCGCTTCTCGAGCGACGGCTGCAGCAGGCTGGATACCGCACGGAGCGGCGTGAGGGACTGGGATCCACCGTGGCGTTTGACGCCCTCGCCGGCGGTGAGATCGACCTCTACGTGGACTACTCCGGCACCATCTGGTCCACGCTCATGGGCATGCAGGGAACCTTGCCACGGGATCAGGTGCTCTCCGCCGTGACCTGGTGGCTTGCGAGTCGTCATGGGATCCGCTGCCTCGGTTCGCTCGGTTTCGAGAACGCCTACGCTCTGGCGATGCGTCGAGGGCCGGATGGACGTGGCACGACGCACGCCGGACGGGGCACATCCGGCGTGTCGATCCGTTCCATCGACGATCTGGTGCCGCTGGCCCGTTCCATGACGATGGCTGGTGATCACGAGTTCTTTGCACGATCGGAGTGGCGTGATGTGCGCGATGCCTACGGAATCGACTTTGGGGATCTGCGGACCTTTGATGCCACTTTCATGTATGGCGCCGTGGCTGATGGCGAGGTGGACGTAATCGCGGCGTTCTCGAGCGATGGTCGGATCGCGGCATACGGCCTGACCACCCTGGAAGACACGCTCCGGGTGCTGCCCCCGTACGACGCCATGCTGCTGCTCGCGCCGGACGTGGCCGCCGATCCCCATCTGGTTGCCGCCCTCGAGCCGCTCCTGGGCGCGATCGACGTGGAGACCATGCGGCAGGCCAACCACTCGGTGGACCGCGATGACGAAGAGCGCCGGACCATCGGCCAGGCTGCATCATGGCTCGCGGATCGAATCGAGAATCAGGCGACCGATCGCGGGAAGAATTAGCGACTTGAACTTCAGGAATCACATGGCGTACGATTACGTTCTCCGTTGACGATGCCACCAATCAACTCGTTCCATTCGAACCTCGACGAGTCTCGGGCCAACCACGCGTTGGGTTCCTCGGTTGCTGCCCCTGAGGCCACGCTGCAGTTGCTCGGGCGCTTGGCCGATGCCACAGGTCAGAACTATCGGGCGGAGGAGGCGATCCGCGCGATCGAGTCCGTCAAGTCGAATGAGCCGATCCAGATGCTCACCGAGTCCGCGCGGGTGCTGGGAATCCGCATCGAGCCGCACCGCCTGAGCCTCAACGAGATCGCCTGGCTCGCGGATGACGTGCTGCCCGTGGCGGCATGGTCGGAGCGGCATGGCGCCTGGTTCGCCTTCACTCGGCACGGGTTCTTCTCGGCTCGTACGTGGCGCAGCGACCGCCCCGACGAACCGCCGGCCACGATCACGCGCCGTTCGCTCGCCGAGGCCCTTGGACTGGCGGATGCGCGGCAGGCCCTGGAGTGCGGGATCGTGCTGCCGGAACTTCCGGCCGAGGCCATCCGTGGCGGCGGCGAGGAGTCCATGCAGGGCCAGCACGGGGCCCACGCCATCTCGCCCGTGCGTCGGCTGGTGTCCCTGATGAAGCCCGAGGCTGGGGAACTCTGGACCATCGCCGTCTTCAGCGCCATCACGGGCCTGCTCTATCTGGCCCTGCCGCTGGCCGTGAACGCGTTCATCAGCAACCTGTCGTTCGGTGCCCGCAGCGGACCCGTGATGCAGGGATTGATCGCCATCGCCGCGGTCCTGTTCGTGTGTCTGGCCGTCGCCGGAGCGCTCCGGGCCATCCAGCACATGGTCGCCGAGGTGATTCAACGCCGCATCTTCGTTCGGCTGGCCTCGGACCTGTCCAATCGCCTTCCCAACGTGGATCTGGAGGCGCTGGATGGCGTACACGCCCCCGAGCTGGTGAATCGTTTCCTGGAGGTGGTCACGGTGCAGAAGGCGGCATCGATGCTGCTGCTCACCGGCATCAATCTGGTGCTGAGCGCCACCATCGGGTTGACCGTCCTGGCCTTCTACCACCCCTTTCTGCTGGCCTTCGCGCTGGTGCTGCTGGTGGTGCTGGCGACCATCGTCGTGATGGCGGGCCGGGGCGCCATTCCCAGCAGCATTCGCGAGTCGGTCTGCAAGTACCAGGTGGTGGATTGGCTGGAGGAGCTGGCTCGCCACCCACGGCTCTTCAAGAGTGCTGGCGGCGCGGAGCTGGCGATGCGGCGAGCCGACGACCTCACGCGTGGCTATCTGGAGGCCCGTCGGCAGCACTTCCGCGTGCTGCTCCGGCAGATCGTGGGACTGCTCGGCATGGAGGTGGCCGCAGGCACGGTGCTTCTGGCGGTGGGCGGCTGGCTGGTTCTCAACGAGCAGCTGACGCTGGGCCAGCTCGTCGCGGCCGAGATCATCGTGTCGGCCATCGTGGCCGCCATTTCCAAGCTGGGCAAGCAGTTCGAGGCCTGGTACGACGCGGTGGCCGCGGTGGACAAGCTCGGACACCTGGTGGATCTGCACCTGGAACGCGCCGGGGGCGAGATGGTTCAGGGCTCGGGCGGCATGCGCATCCAGATGAGCGAGCTCTCGCACGAGCGTCCCGGTCAACAGCGGGCGTTCGATCGGGTCACGCTCGAGGTGCAGCCCGGCGAGCGCGTGGCGCTGCTGGGTTCCCGAGGCAGCGGCAGCAGCACGCTGATGGAGGTGCTGCTGGGGCTCAGGCAGCCGATCGAGGGGCACGTGAGCGTGGATGGGCTGGATGTCCGCAACTGGGACTTGCCGGCCCTGCGTTCGCAGGCCTTGCTGCTTCGCGAGGGTGACCTGATCACGGGCACCATCGCGGAGAATCTTCGCATGGGGGTGAAGGGCGTCTCGCTCACCGAGCTGCAGGCGGCGGTGGACGCCGTGGGCCTGGGACGGCAGATTCGGGCGTTGCCGCAGGGGCTGGCGACCCGGCTGGTCACCGGCGGACTTCCGCTGCCCGGACGAAGTCGCATCCGGGCACTGGTGGCCCGGGCGCTCGTTGCTCGGCCCCGACTGCTGCTGCTGGACGAGGTGCTCGATGGACTGGATGAGCAGATGCTGGATGAACTGGTCGCCGTGGTGAACGATCGCAGGCGCGACTGGACGGTGCTGGTGGCCACGCGTGATCCTCGAGTCGCGGAGCGGCTCGGTCGCGTGGTGGATCTGGATGCCGCCCGGGTGGAGGTGGCGCATGGCTGAGTCCTCGACTCGAATCCGTTCAGAGCGATCCGCGCCGCCCTTGCCGGCGCTGGCCCTGGCCGGTTCCACGCGAGGCAGCCGGATCCTGGCCCGCATGCTGGTGTTCGTGAGCGTACTGGTGGTGCTGGGCGTGTTTTTCCTGCCATGGCAGCAGTTCGTCCGCGGAACCGGACGCGTGATCGCGTTCAACCCGCTGGATCGTCGCGTGAACATCGAGGCACCGGTGCAGGGACGCGTGAAGCGCCTGTACGTGGTCGAGAACCAGGTGGTCCGCAAGGGCGAGCCGCTGGTGGAGCTTCAGGACAACGATCCCAACCTCATCGCCAACCTGCAACTGCAGCATGACGCGGCGGTCGCGCGGCGAGCCGCGGCCCAGCAGCGCGTGGATGACCTGGCGGCCCAAATCCTGAATCAGGAACTCGCCAAGCCGCAGGCGATCGACGCGGCGCAGCAGCGCGTGAACGCCGAGGCCTTCCAGCTGGAGGCCAACGACCTCAACTACCGCCGCATGGCCCAGCTGGTGCAGACTGGAGACATCTCGCAACGCGAGTATGAGTTGGCACGCCTGGCCATCGACAGTTCTCGAGCCAATCTTGCGGCCGCGCAGGCCGTGATGGAGCGCACCAGTCGTGAGTTCGACGCGGCCATCTCGGCCACCAAGGCCAGCCGAGGCGTGGCGGAGTCGGAGGTGGCCGCGGCCGAGCGCGACATTGCGGCGGTGGACATCCAGATCAGCCAGACCAGGCAACTTGTGATCGAGGCGCCGCGGGACGGCATCGTGCTGAGTGTGGCGGTGAACGAGGGCATGTTCCTTCGGCCGGGCTCCCCCATCTGCGTGGTGATCCCGGAGACCGAGGAGCGTTTCGTGGAGGCCTGGGTGGACGGCATGGACATGCCGCTGATCACGGCGCGGCATCCCGACCCCAACGGAACGATGGTCCCCGGAAGCCTGGTGCGGCTCCAGTTCGAGGGTTGGCCGGCCATCCAGTTCATGGGCTGGCCGAGCGTGGCGGTGGGCACCTTTGGCGGCGAGGTGATCGCTGTCGACGCCACCGATGACGGTCAGGGACGGTTCCGGATCGTCGTGGCTCCGGATGCAGAGGACGCGGCCTGGCCCGGCACGCGATGGCTGCGGCAGGGGGTCCGGACCAAGGCGTGGGTGCTGCTGCGGCAGGTGCCGCTCTGGAGCGAGATCTGGCGGCAGCTGAACGGATTCCCGCCCGTGGTGGCGGATGAGGAGCCGAAGGCGTAGGCCAATCGGCGATTTCAGCCCCAACTCGGCTGCGGCCATGTCCGTCGGACCGCGGCCTTCCTGAATCTTTCCTTGACTTTGGGATGCATCGGGGCACATTGAGGGTGATCCCGGCCATCCCCAACTGGCCGGTGTCGCGAATCCCGGTTTCTTCCCGCCTTTCCCCAAGAAGGACTTTCCATGACGACTTCCGCTTGTTCCGTGGGCGCCCGTGCGTCCGATCTGCGATCCATGCGAGCCGCCTACTCCGCCGCAGCAACCGTGGCCGTGGCCGCCGTCGGCTCCGTGGAGGCCGCCATCGTCTACTCCGGTGAGCAGAATCTCTCCATTGCCCAGTTCAGTTCTCTCAACCTGAACCTGGACGGCGACGCCTATGGCGACGTGCTGCTGAAGAACTACGTCTTCTTCGGAGGCAACTATCAGGGCGCTTATGTCAATTTCTATCCAGGCAAGCTCGTCACATTCAGCGCGAACGGGCTCGGCTACGTCTCGGCGCTTGCCTCGGGCGCCAGCATCGACTCGTCCACCGTCGGCTCATTCACCGGCTCGATGGCCTACGGCGGTTTCAATCCCAATGCGCAGTTCAACAACGTCAGCAACGCGTTCCTGGGGCTCTCCTTTGCCAGCGGCGCCAACCTGTACTACGGCTGGGTGCGCGTGAGCGTGAACAACGCCGCGGGCACCTTCGTGGTGCATGACTGGGCCTACGACAACAGCGGCGCCGGAATCGCCGCCGGTGCCGTGCCCGCGCCCGGACCGCTGGCCCTGCTTGCGGCGGGTGCCGCGGGCCTGAGCCGACTGCGTGGTCGCAAGACGGTCAAGTGACGTGCAAGACAGAAGCGTTCCCACACGCCCGGTCCAATGGCCGGGCGTGTGTACTTTTCGACGCGTGCGTCGGTCGCTCGCGTGCGCAGACCGGCGATAGGCTCGCCGCATGAACCAGCAGGAACCCTTGATCCGGCAGACGGGGTCCGACATGCCTCGCCGCGTGCTGCTGGTGGGCTGGGACGCGGCCGATTGGCAGATGATCCATCCGCTGATCGCCGAGGGCCTCATGCCCACGCTGGCGGGGCTGATGGAGCGTGGCACGTGGGGCAACCTGGCCACCACGCGGCCGATCCTCTCGCCGATCCTCTGGAACACCATCGCCACGGGCAAGCGGGCCGACCAGCACGGCGTGCTCGGTTTCACCGAGCCGCAGCCCGATGGGCCCGGGGTGCGACCCACCGCCAGCACCAGCCGTCGCTGCAAGGCCCTGTGGAACATCCTCACGCAGGCGGGGCTGCGATCGCATGTGGTGGGCTGGTACGCCTCGCACCCAGCCGAGCCCATCCTGGGCACCATGGTCTCCAACCAGTTCGAGCAGTGCATCGGCGAGGATGGCTCGGTGCGTCCCGTTCCGGCGGGAAGCGTGCACCCCGCGGAGCGCTCGGAGGAACTGGCGGAGTTCCGCGTGCATCCCGCCGAACTGGGACCGGACGCCATCCTGCCCTTCGTGCCCGAGGCGGCGAGCGTGGCGGGCAGGCCCGGCCATCGTCTGGGCAAGTTGCGACACATGCTGGCCCAGACGGCCACCATTCACGCGGTGGCCACGCACCTGGTCTCGCATGATGACTGGGACTTTGCCGCCGTCTATTACGAGGGCATCGACCGGTTCGGTCACGAGTTCATGGAGTTTCACCCTCCCCGCATGCCGCAAGTGTCGGAGGAGGACTTTCGCGTCTACCGGCACTGCATGCGCGGCATCTACCGCTTCCATGACATGCTGCTGGACACCCTGCTGCAACTTGTGGGTCCGGACACCGCCGTGATCGTGATGAGCGACCACGGGTACTACAGCGACCATCGACGGCCCGATCCGGCCAAGGCAGGTCCCGTGGAGTGGCACCGTCCGCTGGGCATGCTCGCCGCGGCGGGCAAGGGCATCCGATCTGGTGGACGGCTCTACGGCGCCAGCATCCTGGATGTCACGCCCACGGTGCTTGGCCTGCTCGGCCTTCCGGCGGCCCGGGACATGGCAGGCCGACGACTGGCCGAGGCGATCGAGGTGGACGATCGGCCCCGCATCGAATCGTGGGAGAAGATCGACGGTCCATGCGGCATGCACCCGGCGGAGTACCGGGTGGATCCGGTCGAGGCGCAGGCCGCCCTGCAACAGCTGATCGATCTGGGGTACATCGAGCAGCCGGGACCGGATCAGGAGAAGACCCGTCGTGACACCGTGACCGGCAACCAGTTCCAGCTGGCGCACTCGTGCCTGGATGCGGGACAGCACGCAAGGGCTCTTGAACTGATCGAGTCGCTGGACCCGTCGGTGCGCGATGCCTGCTCCGGGCAGATGCTGCTGGCGTCGTGCCTGCTTGGGCTGCGCCAACTGGACCGGGCCCATGCCGTGCTCGAGAACCTCCGGCCCGAGCCGCAAGTGGCCTCGCAGCGGGAACTCCTCCTGGCCACCGTGGAATTCATGCAAGGTCACGCGGAGGCAGCCATCGCCCGCGTGCAGGATCTGGCGGCTCGCGAGCCAGACCTGGCGGGAGTGCATACGCGTCTTGGCGAGATGCTGCTGGATGTGGGTCGGCACGGCGAGGCGTTGGCCGTCCTGGAGCGGGCACTGGCACGCGATGCCGAGAGCACGCAGGCGTTGGCGGGACTGGCTCGTGCCCATCTGGGACTGGGACAGGCGTCACAGGCCCTGGAACACGGTCTGCGGGCTGCGGCGATCGAGCACCATGTCCCGTCGGTGCACCTGCTGATTGGCCAAGCCTTCGGCATGCTGGGGGAGCATCAGGCCGCCGTCGAGGCGATGGAACTCTGCGTGGTGCAGGCTCCGGCCTGGCGTGCGGCCCAGGACGCCCTGATGGCGGCCTACCGTGCCGCGGGTCGCCCCGAGCAGGCAGATGCGTTGGAGGCCCGCATCCGTGACGCGGGTTGAGCGGTCCGTCGGATCGCGGGCGGGATTCGCCGAGGTGGCGTGCGGTCCTGCGGTCCCCGCCCGGTTCACGACGACACTTTTGAATTCCGCGCAATCTCCGTGAGGGATCCCGTAGCCCATTTTCGTGTGTGTCCTTGGAGAGCGGTGATGATGGCTTGACCCCATCCGGTGGGGCGGGCCCAGCACCCTGAACTGGTCACGGGAAGTGGGCCGCGCGTCGACGGGCTCGGCGGTGATGTACCCGCGTGTGGTGTGCTGGGTGGATGCAGGCATCTGGTCTGCGGGAAGTGGTGCACATGAGCGGTGGAAAGATCAAGAACGGCGTGGCGACGCTGCTCGCGAGCGCCTCGGCGGTTGCGGCCCATGGCGGGCTCTCCGCCCCGGTGGTGCTGCAGAACTTCGCGCAGGTGTCCCCGATCTCAACCTTGAGCACGCAGGCCAACCAGTTCCAGCCTGGGGACTTGACCTTTGGTTCAGCTGGCTACGCGCTTGGGGGCACCACCTTCACCGGTGGCACTTGGTCCCCCAACATGAGCGTGTTCTCCGACACGAATGTCTCCGTTCAGGGGGCCTCGGGCACAGATTGGGGTTTCACCGCACGGAACTCCGCCGAGACCCCCGGCGGCTCGCTTCGGATCTCCAGCAGCGCAGACTGGAGTCTGGGCGGCTCGGGCGGCACGCTGACCGGGGGCGCCAAGGCTGGACTTCTCTACGACGCTGGCGGCGACTTCCTGCCGCTGCAGCAGTTCAGCGGCGTGGCGTTGCAGGGATCGGGCTCCTCGGGCATGGGCGTGTTGTTCACGCTGGTGCTGGCTCAAGTCACGGATTCCGGTCAGGCCAGTGCGTTCACGCAGGTGCTTGTGCCTGCAGGGCAGTCGGTCGGGAACATTCGGCTGGACTTCTCCGGCCTGTCGTATGTCCCGGATGCCGACGGATACAACCTCACGCTCGATTCGATCCAGTTTCTGGGCATCGAGATCACCTATCTCTTCTCGGTGGGCGAGTCCGATCCTGCCCTCGGCTCCGCTTCGGGCACGTACGACCTCTCGCAGGTGGTGCTGGTGCCGGGCCCGAGTGCCGCGGCCATCCTGGCGGCGTGGACCCTGACGTCATCTCGACGTCGAGTTCGGTGATGCCGGATCCACGTCAGGCTGAAGAAAGTGGGCGATGGGGGACTCGAACCCTCGACCTCACGGGTGTGATCCGTGCGCTCTAGCCAGCTGAGCTAATCGCCCGAGGGATGACGAGTCTAGCAGAAACAGGGAGGCCGACACGGCCCGCTGGCGATGAAACCGCCTCGGCGGATGTCATTCAGGTCCGGGGCGACTGCTCGGCGTTCTGGCCTTGGCCGCTGGCCACCGCGTCTCCAGAGCCGTCCGACAGCCTTGCCGAGCCTGCCGGGGCGTCCGGGGCTTCCCTCTGGGCGGCGGTCGAGACCTCGTTCAGGCCCTTCTTGAACTCGGTCACGCTCTTGCCGATGCTTCGCGCCACCTCGGGCAGGCGGCGACCAAAAATGAGCAGAGCGATGAAGACCAGGATGAGCCACTCCCATCCTGAGGGCATGCCGAGGGCGAGCAGGTTGGAAGCCGAGAGGGCCATGGACACCATGAGCACATGGTAGCCGCACGGTCTGGCCCCACCCGGGTGATTTCGGCCCTGTGCACGGGTCGGTACCTTTCCGGCATGCACGGATGCAGTCCTCTGGCCCGCATGGTCACCTCGTTCCTGGTCGCTCCCGCCCTGGTGCTCGCCCTCTGGGGCTGCAAGACCGAGGAGCCGGTCGAGCCCGCACCGGACTACACCCGCCAGCTCGGGCCGGGCGAGAGCGCCCTGCGCAAGCTGGGACCCAACGATCCGCTGCCGGACCTGGGTGCCGCCTGGCGCGTGCGCGATCCGCTGCTCACGCTGGCGCTCGATCGCAGCATCAACTGGTTCACCATGCCCAGCAGCAAGACCAAGTTCCCGTTCATGCAGGTGTGCACCTGGGAGCAGGCGGCGGCCAGCGCGGTGGCCTTCCGGCAACTCGTCACGGAGAGCGCCAGCGAGGCGGCCTTCGTGAGCGCCGTCACGGAGCGGTTCGAGATCTGGCAGACCGTGGGCTGGAACGGCAAGGGCACCGTGCTGTTCACCGGCTACTACAGCCCCGAGTTCAAGGGCAGCGTGCGGCGCACCGACGAGTTCCGGTATCCGCTGTACAAGCGTCCTGCCGACCTGGTCACCGATCCCACATCCGGCGAGCCACAGGGCCGAAGGATGAGCGATGGCACCGTGCAGCCCTGGCCGGGCCGTCGGGAACTGGAGGAAAGCCAGGCCTTCCGTGGAAGCGAGCTGGTGTGGCTGCAGTCCCCGCTCGATGTGTACATCGCCCAGGTCAACGGCAGCGCCAAGATCATTCTGCCCGACAACCAGATCATGTACGTGGGTTACGCGGGCAAGACCGACCGCCCCTACTACGGGCTGGGAACGGCGTGCGTGGAGGCAGGCCTGATTCCCAAGGATCAGCTCAGCCTGCCTGCCATCGTGGCCCTCTACCAGCGTGAGCCGCAGAAGGTGCAGGAACTCATCTGGAAGAACGAGAGCTATGTGTTCTTCACGGTGTACGACGGCGGCAACTGGCCCAGCGGCTCGCTGGGATTCAAGGTGACCGAAAAGGAGACGCTGGCCACCGACAAGAAGGTCTATCCGCAGGGTGGCGTGGTGCTGGTGGACACGCAGTCGATCGACTTCGGTCGCAACAAGCAGCGCTTCCTGAAGTTCATGCTGGACCAGGACACCGGCGGCGCCATTCAGGCGCCCGGTCGCGCGGACATCTACATGGGCGAGGGGCCCGCCGCGGAGATCCTGGCAGGCGGCCAGCTGGCGGAGGGAACCCTGTATTACCTGTTCCTCAAGCCGGAACTGGTGAGCCAGTATCCGCTCCCGGAGCGCAAGGGTCGCGGCGGCGTTCGCCCTGCCAAGCCGGCCTCCAGGGGCGTGGTGCCCCCGAACGAGGACATGAACAAGTGATCTTCTGAATGGTGCAGGGGGTGGCCGGGCGGGCCCGGCGCGCCGTCAGTGCCGGAAGTGACGCACGCCGCTCACCAGCAGCGTGACGCCGTGTTCCCGGCAGACGGCTTCGGTGTCCGCATCGCGCTTGCTGCCCCCTGGATGCACCAGGCACGACACGCCAGCCTCGATCAGAACGCGTGGGCCATCATCGAACGGGAAGAAGGCGTCGCTGGCTGCCACGGGCACCGGCTTGCCGGGCGCTGCCAGACGGCCGTGCGCCTTCTCCACCGCGTGGCGACAGGCGGCCACACGGTCCATCTGCCCCGCACCCGCGCCCCAGAGCGATCCGGCGCCGCCCACGCAGACCGCGTTGCTCTTGAGGTGCTTGCTCACCAGCGTCAAAAAGGCCGCATCATCCAGCAGGGCGGGCGTGGGCGCCGGGCCGGCGACATGCCGGAATGCGGCGGGATCCACCGGTTCCTCGTCGGCGTCCTGCACCAGCAGCCCGCCGGGCACGCTCCGGAGCTGACGCGATGGAGTCACCGTGCGGCGCGAGCCTGCGGCGATCAGTCGCACGCTCTTCCAGCGATCCGTCAGGGTGGCTATGGCGTCATCATCGAATGCGTCGGCCACCACCACCTCCAGAAAGCGGTCGGGCTGGGCGATGCGGGCAGCCATGACGCCATCCACCCGCCCTGCGATGGCCACGATGCCGCCGTAGGCCGCCAGAGGATCGCCGGCATACGCGCGGTCGAAGGCCTCGGCCACGTCCATGCCCACCGCGGCACCGCAAGGGTTGGTGTGCTTGACCACGCAGGCTGCGGCCTGAACGCCGGCCAGTCGCCGAAGATCGGTCACAAGGTCCAGCGCGGCGCCCGCGTCGAGCAGGTTGTTGTAGCTCAGCGGCTTGCCCGCGATCACGCCCGCATCCACCACGCCGGGCTCGGTCTCGCCCGCCACGCGATAGACGGCGGCCTGCTGGTGCGGGTTCTCGCCATACCTCAGGCTGTTCACTCGGAGCAGTCGCAGCTCCAGTGTCTGCGGAAAACGTTCGCCGTGTCCCAGCATCCATGATGCGATGGTGGCGTCATACCGGGCCGTGTGGGCAAAGGCCTCCGCGGCCAGATCGCGTCGAAGTCGCGTGGGCACCGAGCCCGATCCTGCTCGCATCGCCGCGATCACGCGGTCATACTGGGCGGGATCCGTGACCACCGTCACGAAGACGTGGTTCTTGGCCGCGCTGCGGATCATGGCCGGTCCACCGATGTCGATCTGCTCCACGCATTCCTCGGTGGTGGCCGCGGGGTGGGCGATGGTGGCCGCGAACGGATACAGGTTCACGCACACCAGTTCGATCGGCTCGATGCCGTGCTCATGCATGGCCTGGGCATGCTCGGGCCGATCGGGTCGACCGAGCAGTCCGCCGTGGACCTTGGGATGCAACGTCTTCACCCGCCCGTCCAGCATCTCGGGGAATCCGGTCACGCGGTCGATGGGCGTGACGGCCAGGCCGGCGTCCCCCAACGCCTTGGCGGTTCCGCCGGTCGAGACCAGTTCGAATCCCAGTTCCACCAGGGCCTGCGCGAACGGGATCAGGTCGCGCTTGTCCGAGACCGAGAGAAGGGCCCGGGGCTTTCGTGGACTCGCCGTCACGGACGGGCTCAGGCGTCTTCCTCGAGGTCATCGTCCTCGGATGACCCCTCATCCACCTGGTCCGGTGATTCGGGTGGCGGCGCCGGCGCGGGCATGGGCTCGAGCACGCTGCATCGCTGCAGGCGCCCGTCCGAGTGCAGCATGTACAGGTTGCCGTCCAGCGGGTTGTTGCTCCGAAGCATCACCACGCCAGGCAACTGCTCGCTCCGGCGAAGCTTGCCGTTGCGGGCGTCGACCAACGCCAGTGTCCGCGTCATGGCGTCCCACGTCACGACGCCTTCCCGGTTGCGGGTGACCGGATCACCGGTCACCTCTGGGCAGGTCCAGAGCTGTTCGCCATCCGGCTTCACGCTGCCCGCCTTGTCCGTGGGGAGTGCCGCCAAGGCCACCAGCCCCGTGTCCGGAACCTGCGTCAGCACCAGGTCACCGATCGCCAGGATGGGCCGGCGGAGCGGGCCGGGCGCGAACCACTTCCAGAGCCCGTGACCCTTGAGGTAGTCGAACGCGCGCAGGTACTGGTCATCCGCGCCCATGTACACGCGGCCATCCAGCAGGGCGGCTGCCGCGGAAATGGTGCCTGGAACCTGCACGCGCCATTTCTTCTTGCCTGAGCGAGGGTCCACGCGGCAGACCTCGCCGCGGTCGCTGGTCACCACCAGATCCCCGTCGGGCCCGGCCACCGGTGCTGCGGCCGCGGCGCCATCCAGTCCGATCGATCGAGTCTCGTAGTTCACGATCTCGGTGCGGGCCACCCCGCCAGCATCCGAGAACTGGTTCACGCGTCCAGGTTCGATCTTGGGTTGATCACGACGGGGGAATCGCCGCTCAATCACCCGCAGCCATGAAAGATGGCGTCCCGAGGAACCGAAGACGACCTGTTCTCCCGTGGCCAAGGCACCGGTCACGGGTGCGTGCGTGTACCCGGACACGCCCACATTCTCCCCGGTGGCTGGATCCATCGCCACCAGACGGGCGTCCCCCACAGCCAGCAGAATCGGCTTGCCCTGGATGTCCAGAGAAACCACGGAACCCACGCGCTGGGTTTCGGCGATCGGCTGCGATTGCCAGCGGAGATCGCCGGTGGAGGCGTCGGTGCTGAGAAATGCTCCCGACGAGTCCCAGACGACCACGGCATTGCCGAGAGGTGACATCCCAACCCATGACGAACCCGCAGGCAGGGGGAGTCGAGCCTGCCAATCCGTCCGAAGTCCCATGGCACGTGCCGTGTCCGTGGAAAGCACTCGGTCCATGGCGACTGGAGCCGGGGACACCGTTGGGGCAGGGGTCTGGCCCGCGGTGTGCACGGCGGTAGCCAGGGATGCAAGGCTGGCGAGGTGGCGAATCTTGGTCGAGGCGGTCATGCGGCTTGATCAGGGACGGAGGAAGCGGGGGAGAGTAACACGGTCGGACGTCGGCCCCTTGGGCCAAAAAGAAACCAGCCGCACCCTTTCAGAGTTGCGGCTGGCCTCCCTTTCCCTCAACCTTTCCTGCACGTCTGGCTCGTCGGAGCGTGGTTCCCAGCGATTGCCAGGAGATCGACGAGGGGTTCCCGTCCCTCGATTTCTCTCGACTGAGTGGAGGTCCCTTTTCCTCTCCTCAGAAGACCGTAACGACTGCTCGGCGATCCAATCGTGCGAACCGGGGCAGGAGTTCCCGTTCACTGCCTCGGCACCCCCATATTCGCATACGTTCCTGCACTTGTTCCACCGCCAGATGGTCCAAATTCAAACTTTTTGAGGGTCCGAACTACATCAAAACGGCCTTGGCGAACCAAAAACAGGGATCAACTCCTCAATCAAGGCCCCCGGGGGAACGCCCAAGGCTGGCCAGGCTCGTAGCCCAGCAGCGCGTAGAGCTCCTTGCGGGTCTGCATCTCGGGCAGCAACGGAGTCGCCGTGCCCTGGACCTTCAGCGTCTCCAGGGCCCGGGCCACGCTCCCCATGGCCACCCGCATCATGCTCAAGGGGTGAATCACGATGGAGTAGCCCAATTCCTCGAATCGTCCAACGGTGATGTCGGGTGTCTTGCCGAACTCGGTCATGTTGGCCAGCAGACGACCGGGGCTTGCCTTGGCGAACGCTGCAAACTCCGCTTCGCTCTGCAGGCCCTCCGGGAAGATCACGTCAGCGCCCGCATCCCGATAGGCGTTGGCGCGATCGATCGCGTCCGACATGCCCGTGACATGGCGGGCATCGGTCCGGGCGATGATCACCAGATCCGCACTGAGCCGGTGCATGGCCATGGCCCGAACCTTCTCGACCATGTCGATGCAGGGAACGAGTTCCTTGCCATCCAGATGTCCGCACCGCTTGGGAAAGACCTGGTCCTCCACATGCAAGGCCGCGGCACCAGCGCGCTCGTAGGCCACCACGGTGCGCATGCAGCTCTCCACCTCGCCGTACCCGGTGTCCGCGTCGGCGATCACGGGAAGGCCGCTGGCATCGGCGATCTCCCGGATGGTGCGGCAGACCTCGGTGAGCGAGAGCAGGCCGATGTCTGGATAGCCCGAGACATTGGCAGTGGCCCCGCCGGACACGTACACCGCAGGGAATCCGGCGCGGGCCACGGCACGCGCCACCAGCGCGTTGAAGGCGCCGGGCGCGTGCACCACGCCCTGTTCCATGGCGGCACGAAGACGCGCCCCGGGATGAACGATCCTGTTCATCGAGGGTTCTCCCTGATGAAGACGTACGGCCCCGCGGTCGATCCCCAGACCTGCTTGCCTTGGGCGTCCAGTCCCTGGTCCAGCGTCCGGATCTGGTCGGCGGTGAGCCACACCTGACTCTGCGCCGTGGCCGCGCCGCGCAGCGAGCTCGCACAGGCCCCCGGGCGGGTCCCTCCCACCCAGGCCTCGCCTTCCCGCCTGAGCGTCACGGAACATCCCTC
>JBJOGW010000082.1:0-14896 GCA_046048055.1 Planctomycetota bacterium | reverse complement strand
CTCGACCCGGGCCGTGGCGCCCGCGGACAGGTCCACGCGCAGGATCTCGCCACCCTGCACCGTGCCGCTTGCCGCATGGGCGGTGCCATGCTCGGGCACCAGCGACCAGTGCAGGCACGGCTTGCCCGGCCGCGGCTCGCCCTTGGCGCTGATCGCGGTGCCCAGCACGACCAGGCAATCCTTCTCGAACACCTCCATGGCGGCCTGCGGATGCACGCTGGCCAGCACCCCCAGGTGCGGCATCATGAAGATGCTGTCCTTGGCCAACTCGGTGAAGCCCTCGGGCTCGAAGCTGTCCAGCAGCATCATGGCCGTCTGCTCCAGCCGCGGGGCGTGGCTGAGCACGCCGCCCGAGGCCACCAGCAGGTCCATGCGCATGCGATCCACCAGGCTGGCACCGCCCTGCTGCTGGCTGAACGCGTCACCCACCGTGCGCTGCTGCTGCACGCCCTTCAGGCTGGTGGCAAAGGCCCGGTGCTGCTCGAACGCAAGCCGCAGCGCCTCGCGGGCCACCGCCTGCTCGAACACCAGCGCCTCGTGGGTCTGCGGAATGGTGGTGGGCCGGATCATCTTGTTCTTGACCCGGTTGCGCAGCTCGCGCTCGTCCATGTCCAGGTGCACCCAGCGCAGCACGCTGGCCATGCCCGCCTCGGCGCAGACATTGCTGATGCTGTAGCTCATGCCCAGGTTGGCGCTCACGGTGCGGTTGAACACGCCGCCGTACACGCTGAACACGTCGGTGGTGGCCCCGCCAATGTCCACGCACACCGCGTTGATGCCGCGGCGCCGGGCGATCTCCTGCAGGATGTCCCCCACGGCGCCGGGCGTGGGCATGATGGGCGCGTCGGCCCAGGCGATCAGGCGGTCGTAGCCGGGCGCATGCGCCATGACGTGCTCCAGGAACACGTCGTGGATGCGCTCGCGCGCCGGGCCCAGGTTCTCCTGCTCCAGCGACGGCCGCAGGTTGTCGACCACGCTCAGGTCGAACCCGGGACCGCCGAACACGCCGCGGATGGCCTCGGCCGCATCACGGTTGCCCGCGTAGATCACCGGCAGGCGGAACTCGCTGCCGAAGCGTGGCCGCGGCTTGGCGGGCGCGATCAGCTCGGCGATCTCCACCACCTTGCGGCGGTCGCCGCCATCGGTGCCGCCGCTCACCAGCACCATGTCGGGGCGCAACTCGCGGATGCGCTGGATCTGCTCGTGCGGCTTGCGCCGGTCGTTGCCCGCGATGGTGTCCATCACGATGGCACCGGCGCCCAGCGCGGCGCGCTTGGCGCTTTCGGCGGTCATCTCGCGCACCACGCCCGCCACCATCATCTGCAGGCCGCCGCCGGCGCTGCTGGTGCTGACGTAGATGTCGCAGCCATGGGGATCGTCGGGGCCCGAGCGGTGGCGGATGGTGCCGTCGGCGTTCACCAGCGTTCGGCCGCTGAGTTCCTGCAGCTCGGTGACCGCGTTGGTCACGCCCAGGGTCACGTCGGCCAGCGGCTCCTCGACGGTGGTGGGTGCCTCGCCACGATGGGTCTGGCGATAGGCCCCGTCACGCCGCTCGATCAGGATGGCCTTGGTGGTGGTGCTGCCGCAGTCGGTGGCCACCACGACCTGGATGCGCGAGGGATCGATGGAGCCGGGCGAAGCCGTCATGCGGGCAAAGATACGGCGGCAGGCCGTCAGGCGCCGCGAGCGCCGCCGCGTGCACGTGCGTCGGTCGGGGCGGTGTCGCGTGGTGGCGCGGCGCTCATGGCGTCCAGGCGCTCGATCATCCATGGAATCGAGCCGCGTCGCTCCATGAACGCGCTCAGGCGTTCCCATGCGGCGCCGTCGAACACCGCGCCCACGAAGGGCGTGAGCGCGTGCATGCCCTGCCCCGTGAGGGAACCCAGCGGACGCCAGCTCTCCAGGAACAGGAGCGCCGGGCCCGCCATGCCGCGGTCCACGATGCGCTGCAGCAGGGCCTCCACGCGCGGCAGGTCCTGCGGATCGGGAGGCACCGCGCCCGGCGGATCCACCGCGAACGCCCGCCGCAGGCGGTCGCGCCATCCGGTGCGCGGCGTGGCGGGCTCATCCGCCATGGCGTCGAAGGCAGGCATCCACGGCATCGCGGCGGGCCGATGCCGCCACCGGGTCGGCGCCCAGCATCACCACCAGGCCGCGCGGACCACCCGAACGCGGCAGCATGCGGCCCTGGTCATCGCGCGTGGCCTGCAGCAACCCCTGGTCGCCCCGCCAGATCACGCCGTGCACCTGAGCCCACGGCACGCGGCGAACGCGCAGCGGCTCGTGCACCTCGATGGCGTGGCTTGTGAGCACGTGGTCCGTGGGCAGCAGGAAGCGCTGCAGCGCCACCGCCACCACCAGCGCGCTCAGCAGGCCCATGGCCAGGTCGTTCCACGCCACGGCGGCCCCAAGCCCGATGGCCACCAGCGCGCCAAGCACGGCCAGCCCGCGACCGGGCCGCTCCCGCGCCGGCCACACGGTCCAGGCCATGGCATGGTCCGGTTCCTGCTGCGAGACCGCCCGCAGGACCCCCTGTCGAATGTCTTCCACAGGAGCCAACGATGTCATGCCGTGCCAGCGTATCCGCTGCACCATGCACACCGAAATCCCCCCGCATCTAGCATGCACGCATGACCGCGTGGCCCGACTCCATGGCCGTCTCGTTCCGGGACTTCTCGGCGGATCCCGAGTTCGCCCGCCACATGGACACCATCGATCCGTTGGCGGCGTTCCGTGACGCCTTTGAGCTGCCGCGCGATGCGGCGGGACGCCCGGTCACCTACCTGGTGGGCAACTCGCTGGGACCCATGCCCCGCGCCGCGCGCGCCCTGGTGAACCGCGAACTGGACGCATGGGGCAGCATGGCCAGCGAGGCCCGCTTTCGCGCGCCGGAGCCCTGGTACCGCTACCACGAGATGTTCCGCGAGCCGCTGGCCCGACTGGTGGGCGCCAACCCCGAGGAGGTGGTGGCCATGAACGGGCTCACGGTGAATCTGCACCTGATGCTGGCCAGTTTCTGGCGACCCGAAGGGCGGCGCACGCGCATCCTGATGGAGGCCGGCGCCTTTCCCAGCGACACCTACGCCATCGAGAGCCATGTGCGCGTGCGCGGCATGGATCCCGCCGTGGAGGTGATCAAGGTGGCGCCCAGGCCGGGGCAGGCGTGCCTTGACACCGTGGACGTGGCGCAGGCCATCGAGCGACAGGGCGATCATCTGGCGCTGGTGCTGGTGGGCGGCCTGAACTACTTCAGCGGTCAGGTGCTGGACATGCAGGCCATCACGCGGGCTGCGCACGGTGTCGGCGCCCTGTGCGGGCTGGACCTGGCCCATGCCGTGGGCAACGTGCCCATGGACCTGCACGCCTGGAACTGCGACTTTGCCTGCTGGTGCAGTTACAAGTACCTCAACGCCGGCAGCGGCAGCGTGGCCGGATGCTTTGTGCACCGTCGCCACGGCGCCGACCTGCAACGGCCCCGCTTTGCGGGCTGGTGGGGCAACGATCCGCAGGAGCGGCTTCGCATGCTGGACACCTTCACGCCGGCGCTGGGTGCCGACGGCTGGCAGGTGACCAATCCACCCATCCTGTCGTGCGCACCGCTCAAGGCCAGCCTGGACCTGTTCGACCAGGCCACGCTGGCGGGACTGCGGCAGAAGAGCAAGGCCCTGACCGGCTACTTGGAGTTCATGCTGCGACATGCCGCGCCGCAAGGCTGCAGCGTGATCACCCCGGCCCCGCCACAGGAGCGCGGCGCCCAGCTTTCCATTCGAATCCCCGGCAACGCTCGACAAGTGGCCAAGGCCCTTCACGAGGCCGGCTTCTGGTGCGACTTTCGCGAGCCCGACGTGGTGCGGGCCAGCCCCGCCCCCTTCTTCAACCGCTTTGCCGAGGTGCACGCCTTTGCCCACGCCCTGGGCCGGGTGCTGCAGGCCGCCTGAGCATGGCTCGCCTGAGCGTGATCGTGATCGCGCGCAACGAGGCCGCCCACATTGGGGCGTGCCTGGAGAGCGTGCGCTGGGCCCACGAGATCGTGGTGCTGGACTCGGGCAGCACCGACGACACCGTGGCGACGGCACGGCGCTTCACGCCGCTGGTGTTCGAGCAGGCCTGGCTTGGCTTTGGGCCGCAGAAGAACGCCGCCATCGAGCGCACCACCGGCGACTGGATTCTGGCCATCGACTGCGACGAGCGCGTCACGCCGGAACTGGCCCGGGCCATCGAGCGTGCCGTGGCCCAGCCTGGAGCGCACGCGGCCTTTCGCCTGCAGCGACGCAGCACGCTGCTGGGGCACCCGGTGCGGTTCGGTGACTGGATGCGCGACCGTCCGCTTCGGCTCTTTCGGCGCGACGCCGGGCGCTACACCGCGGATCCGGTGCACGAGCGACTTCAGGTGCAGGGTGCCGTGGGCATGCTGCCGGGCACGCTGGAGCATCACCCCTTCGACACGCTGCACGACATGGTGGAGACCATGAACCGCTACTCCGACCTCTCGGCCCAGGGAGACGCGCCCGCGGGCTCGCCTCCGTGGCTGGCCCTGCTGCGCGGCATGGGTGCGTTCGTGCGCGGCTACCTGCTCAAGGGCGGGTGGCTTGATGGTCACGTGGGCCTGCTGGTGGCCATGGGAACCGCCGAGGGCACCTTCTGGCGTCACGTGAAGCGATGGCAACGGCGCCGCGCCGGGCCGTGAAGCGGTTCAGGGCGTCGCGGCCTTCACCCGCAGCTTGCCGTTCATCATGCGGTAGTGGCCGGGATAGGTGCACACCAGCACCCACGTGCCCGGCTTGTCGGGAGCAAAGAACCACAGCTCGCCGGTCTTGCCCGGTTCCACCAGTCCCATCACCGCGCGCACCTTGACGCTGTCGGGCACGAACTGCCGGCGCTTGCCTTCGAGGCCCTCGCCCATCTTCTCGGCGGCCACGCCGATCTCGCTCAGCGATCCCGGCGCCGTGAGCAGCATGTTGTGCTGCATGGAGTCTGGATTCTCCATGCGAAGCCGGACCAGCTCGCCCGCGGTCACCGTGAACTCCCTGGGATCCCACGCCATGCGGCTGGGCACGCATGTGGTGGCAAGCTCGCGGGGCGCCAGGGCTCGCACCGACTCGGGACGCTTCTCGACCGGCAGGCTCATCAGGGCACGCGCGGCGGCGGCGCGGATGACCGGGGCGCCGTCTTGGGCGACCGCGGCGGCCAGCTCCGTGGCCAGTGGTTGCAGTTCCGAGGCCGGTCGCTCCGCCAGCAACGCGGCCAGGTCATTGGCGGCCAGGCAGCGGTCGCAGAGTCGGATGGCCTTCCACAAGCCGGCGGCCACCGAGGCATCCTCAGCCACGGCCTTGAGCCGGTCCGCTTCGGGAACGCCTGCATCCTTCAGGGGATCCAGTCCGGGCACGGGTGCGGCCTGGGCTTCCCCATACGCATGGCCCTGATGGCTGCCCGCAGGCGGTTCGGCGACGCTGGCCCACCCCATAAAGAGGAAGGTGCAGATCAGCAGGGTTCGAGACAACCGCATTGGGGCAATGTAAGGGGCCCGTGCTTCGGATCCCACGGTCCGCCTTGCAAACCGTTCCTGAGCGCAAACCACGCGGTTTGCTCAACTTGTCTTCACAGAGCGGCTGGCCTGTGACGCGAGACTGTTCGGGTTGGCGGCGGGTCCGCCGAAGCTCCCCCGCATCGAACAGGAGAACCTCATGCATCACCGCGCTCTGGCCCTGGCCGCCCTGCTGGCTGCAGTCCCCGCTTCCGGGCAGGGACTGATCCTGAACGAGTACAACGGCGTGGGAAGCACCAAGTTCCTTGAGATCAACTTCACCGACATCGAGGAGGGGTTCGACAGTCACTTTGGTCGCGTGCTCGGCAACGGCGGCAACTGGATCGAGTTGGTGGTGACTCAGGATCATCTGGACGTGCGCGGCTGGACGCTGGAGTGGGTGGAGACCCTGAAGCGCAACCGACCCGGCGACCCCAACGCCGTGCCTCCCATTCCACCGGTGATCGTGACCAACGGGCAAAGCATCTGGTTCCCCGACGGTGACGTGCTGCAGGGCACCGTCACCTTTGCGGATCATCCGGCGTGGAGCAACCTGCGTCGGGGCACCATCCTGACCATCTGCGAGTTCGGGCAGGACATGGATGTGGCCGAGGGCGACCGCGGCAAGGATGTGGACTTCACGTTCGACCCGTGTCGCGGTGACTGGTGGATCAATGCCGTCACCATGGGCCATCCCGAGCTCTTCTCGACCAGTGCCAACAACATCAATGGCGGACCCGGCACCTTCACCACCGGCAATGACGGCTGGTACATGGTGATTCGCGACGCCCAGGGCAACATCCGCCAGGACCAGCGCGGCGAGGGCGGCGTGGGTTGGGGCGGCAGCGGCGTGAACAGCCAGGAGGTGGGCAAGCTCAAGGGCCCGCCCAGCGAGGAGTCCACCAACCTGGACTGGGACGACTCCGACGTGAGCAACTTTGGCCATCCCAACGCGTGGGGTGACCTGCTGAATCCGCTGTGCCGCGCGGCCCAGGACTTTGCGCCGCTGCGAGCCGAGGTGCTGGCCGAGTGCCAGGGCTGCACGCCCCTGTTCCTGAACGAGTACAACGCCGTGGCCGCCGGGAACTTCCTGAACGGCGGCAGCGTGTTCGCCGACGACGATGGGGGAACGGCCAGCGACGCGTTCCTTGGCCGCGTGGCCGGCAACGGCGGCCACTGGCTGGAGCTGGTGGTGGGTGCCGACAACCTGGACATTCGCGGCTGGACCCTTGCCTGGTCCGAGCAGGTGGAAGGCGGCAACGCGGGAACCATCACGCTTGCCGACAATCCGGCCCTGGCGGCGCTGCCCGCCGGAACCATCGTCACGGTCATCCGCAACAACGCCGCGCAGGGCGGCCGCGACACCGATCTTGAGTTGAACGCCGCCACGGGTGACAACTGGATCAACCTCTGGAGCGGTGACGCCTCGGTGATCGCCTCCACCACCAGCTCGGCCAGGCGGTCGGGCTTCGGCAGCTTCATCACCAGCGCCAATCGATGGCGGCTGGAGATCCTGGACGGATCGGGCAACTCGGTGGCTGGTCCGTTTGGCGCCGGCTCGGGCCAGTATTGGCGCACCCCGGTCTCGGACACCCGCACCTGTGCGCTGCGGATGAGCCCCGACCGACTGGTGACCATGGCGGATGACTTTGACGCGGTGATCCGCAGCACCTTTGGACAGGAGAACGCCTGGGTCGAGTGCCCCGACTTTGGATCCGATGGACTGCAGGACCTCTCGATGCTTGGCGGATGCTCGTTCGAGCCCGCCTGCAACGGCGATCTGGACCAGAGCGGTACCGTGGACGCCGGCGACATCGGCACCCTGCTGCTGCTGTTCGGCCAGGCCGGAGGTCCGGGCGACTTGGATGCCAGCGGCATGGTGGACGCCGGCGACATCGGCGTGCTGCTGATCCTGTTTGGACCGTGCGGATAAGTCGTTTCAAAGCCAAACGTTGCGATCGGCGGTGCACGGAGCGACATGTTCAGATCCCATTCAGGGATGGTTATGCCACACGCTTCTTGAACGATTCCTGAACGGTTTCTTCATCGAATGCGCGGGAATGCTGGGCACACTGCGTCAGTGCAAGAACCGCATTCGAGCGGTCCTCGCGCATCCACCAGGAGAAAGCCCCATGAAGCTGTGCACGATCGTTCCGGCTGCCGCTGTCCTGCTTGCCTCGTCGGCCCTTGGCCAGGGGCTGCTGCTGAACGAGTACAACGGCGTGGGGAGCACCAAGTTCCTGCAGCAGAACCAGCTCGACAAGGATGAGGGGCGCGACACCTTCTTCGGCCGCGTGCTGGGCAACGGCGGCAACTGGATCGAGTTGGTGGTGACGCAGGATCACATGGACATCCGCGGCTGGCAGATCCGGTGGGCGGAGAACCTCAACTTCAGCACCACTGGCCAGGACATCTGGTACGGCAACGGCGGCGTGGAACAGGGCATCATCACCTTCTCGAACAACGCGCTGTGGAGCGACCTGCGGGCGGGAACGATCATCACCATCTGCGAACATGGACAGAACCCGTCCGTGCCGGAAGGCAATCGCGGCAAGGACATCGACCTGACGTTCGACCCCTGCCGCGGAGACTGGTGGATCAACGTGGTCAGTTTTGGACACCCCGAGTTCGTGACCACCGTGGTGAACAAGACGGGTGATGGCCCGGGCAACTTCAGCACCGGCAACAACGGCTGGCTGGCGGAGATCCGCGACGCGAGCGGCAACCTGCGCATGGAGCAGCGCGGCGAGGGCGCCCCTGGCTACGGCGGAAGCGGCGTGAACAGCGAGGAGGTGGGCAAACTCAAGGGGCAGCTCGACGGCTCTGACAGCAACATCGACTGGGATGACGCGGACCTGAGCCAGTTCGGCATCGTGAACTCCTGGGGCAGCCTGATCTATCCCGAGTGCCGTGACGTGCAGGATGCCTCGCTGCTGCGCGCGCCAGTGCTGGCGGAGTGCGAGACCTGCACGCCGCTCTTCCTGAACGAGTACAACGCGGTGTCGAGCGACGCGTTCCTGAACGGCGGCACGCTCACTGCGGACGATGATTTTGGACAGGCGGCCGATGCCTTCTTTGGACGCGTGCTGGGCAACGGCGGAAACTGGTTCGAGCTGGTGGTGGGTGCCGACAACCTGGACATTCGTGGCTGGACGCTGGCCTGGACCGAGCGCGACGCCGGCGGCTACAGCGGCACCATCACGCTCAGCCAGAATCCCGCGCTGGCCTCGCTGCCCAAGGGCACGATCGTGACCGTGATCGAGAACCTGACCGCCGATGGCGGCCTGGACACGAACCTTTCGCTTGGTGGCAGTGACCGCTGGATCAACCTGTGCACGCGGGATGCATCGGTGGTGGCCAGCACCAGCACCACCAAGCCCGACACGCTTCCCGGTGACTTCACCACCAGCAACGATCGCTGGACGCTGGAGATCCGCGATGCCTCGGGCGCCGTGGTGGCCGGGCCGTTCGGCGAGGGTGCCGAACAGTACTGGCGCGGCGGGGTGAGCAGCACCGACGTCTGCCGTCTGGAGGAGGACCCCGGCGCGATCGTGACCATGGCCAGCAACTTTGATGACACGGGCCGGTTCAGCACCTTCGGGGCACCGAACCAGTGGGCCGCCTGCCCGGACTTTGGCGACATCTTCACCCAGGACTTCAGCGGGCTGGCCGGATGCGACTTTGGCGCGGCCCCCTGCACCGGCGATCTGGACACCAGCGGCGCCGTGGACTCCGGCGACATCGGCACCCTGCTGCTGCTGTTCGGCCAGAACGGCGGTCCGGGCGACCTGGATGCCAGCGGCACCGTGGACGCCGGTGACATCGGTGTGCTCCTGATCCTGTTCGGACCCTGCAACTGACGCATCGCACGCCTGGAGGGACCTCATGGCACGCAAGGGATTCACGATCGTCGAACTGCTGGTGGTGATCGCCATCATCGCGCTCCTGGCGGGCTTGCTGATCCCGGCGCTGGGCGGCGTGCGCGCGCGGGCCCGGGCCAACCACTCCAGCAACAACCTGCGGCAGTGGGGCACCGGCTACGTGAACTACGCCTCCGATCGCAAGGGGCTGATGCCATGGGAGGGCGAGAAGACCGCCACCACCATGCAGATCAACCTGCGCGACCGCAGCCGCTACTGGGCCAACGTGGTGCCTCCGATGCTCGACCAGGATCCCTACACCGACCTGGCGGCCCCCAACGGCGACGTGCCCGTGCCGCCGGATGCCAAGAGCATCTTTGTGGATCCCTCGGCCGAGCCACCGGGCATGGACGAGAAGTACGCCGAGCCCCGATTCACCGGTTGGCCGATCGGCGGAGCCACCCGCCAGCGGTTCTTTTTCAGCTACGTGCCCAATGCCCAGCTCAACAACACCCTGATCCAGGAACTGGATCAGCGGCTTGGAACCGATGTGGGCGATCCCCGGCACGAGCGGCACAAGCACCGGACCGGCACGACGGGGCCCAACGTGCCCGTGAATCCCGCGTGGATCGATGCCCGCTGCATGCGGCTGAGCATGATCAACAAGACCGCCCAGACACCGATCCTGATCGAGATGCGATCGGTGCGCCGCGAACTGGATGTGGATGGCTACAGCGAGCGGAATCCCCACCCTTTCCGTGGCGAGGACCTGAACCGCCACCGCTCCGACTGGCAGCGGTTTGCGGCCAGGCACCGCGGCGGCGGGCACCTGCTCATGGCCGACGGCAGCGTGGAGTGGAAGAGCAACGCCTGGGTCTGCACGCCCCAAGGCCAGAGTCAGCCGTCCAAGGACGGCGAGTTCAACAAGACCGAGCTCACCTGGGATCCGCTGGGCCCGGCCTTTGAGGACTGATCCCCGCTGCGCCACCTTGACCCAACCTTTACAGATCCTGAATCGACACGGCGGATATCCGCGACATCTTGGGGGTTCCTGAATCCTCGCGTGGACCCCAAGTCCTCGCAGCCCCCAAGGCGGGTTCAGCGCCCTGTTTGAACTTCCCTTCACTTCCCCCAACCGTTTGGAGCAATTCATGCACTTCCGAAACGCTTTCGTGGGCGGTCTCTCCGCTCTTGCCTTTGTCGCGTCCGCTTCGGCCGGTCTCCGTGTGACTGAGGCCATGAGCTCGTCGGGCTCGGGCGGAACCGCCGACTGGTTCGAGGTGTCCAACTACGGCACCACCGCCATCGACATCACCGGCTACAAGATGGACGACAACTCGTTCAACTTCGCCAACGCGGTGGCGTTGTCGGGCATCACCAGCATCGGCGCCGGCGAGACCGTGATCTTTGTAGAGGGTGCCGCGGGCGACGTGGCCGGCTTTCGCTCCTTCTGGGGCGGCTTGAGCGGCGTGCAGGTCGGCTACTACAGCGGCTCGGGCGCCAGTTTCAGCAGCGGTGGCGATGGCGTGGTGGTCTTCAACGGCTCAGGCAGCGAAGTGACCCAGCGCGCCACGTTTGGAGCCGCCACCTCCGGAAGCAGCTTCTACTTCGACAGCACCGGCACCGCTGCTGGCGTGGTGAGCACCGTGGGCACCATCGGCACGCAGGTCACGTTTGCGACCTCCGGCAACCCGGTCAACATCGGATCGCTGGGCACGGCCCTGAACATCCCGGCCCCCGGTGCGGTGGCTCTGGTGGCTCTGGCGGGCGTGATGGCTCGTCGCCGTTCGGCCTGAGATCCCGGCGTTCTGGCTTGATTTCAGAGGGGGCTCTGCCTGCACGGCAGGGCCCCCTTTCTGCTTGAAGATGCCCTTGGGCTCACCTTCACGGAACCTTTGCCAAACGCAAAACGACCTGCGGCGGATCCGAGGCATCTTGCAGTCAAGCCCGCAGGATTCGGACCCCAAGCCGGATCGCCCCAACTGCGGCGTCCTTCCGTTTGCCTTCCCCCTCACTTTCCCAACAGTCAGGAGACGTCATGCACTTCCGCACTTCCGTTCTGGGCGCTGCCTCCGTGTTCGCCCTTGCCGCGGCCACCCATGCCAGCGTGATCCGCGTGACCGAGGTCATGAGCAAGTCCGGCGCGGATGACCCAACCCGCGACTGGTTCGAGATCACCAACTACGGCAGTTCCGCGGTGGATCTGACTGGCTGGAAGATGGACGACAACTCGTTCAGTTTTGCGGCCGGTGCGGAGCTGCAGGGCATCGGATCGATCGCTGCGGGCGAGACCGTTCTGCTTGTGGAGGTCAGTCGCAACGACACCGCCGAGGATCAAGCCCAGGAGATCGTGGACTTTCGCGCCTTCTGGGGCGGCCTGGCCGGCGTTCGCATCGGCACCTATGCGGCCAGTGGCGTCAGCTTCAGCAGCGGCGGCGATGCCTTGGCGCTTTACAACGCCGCCGGCACCGAGATGACGCGCGTGTCGTTTGGTGCGGCCACCAGCGCCCGCTCCTTCTACTGGGGCTGGGACGCCCTTGGCAGCGTGCTTCCCGCGTACAACGGGCTGGTGAGCAGCGTGGGCACCCTTGACGGCCAGGTCACCTTTCTGAGCGTGGGTGCGGGCGAGGACGGCGTGAACGTGGGCTCGCTGGGCACCGCGATCATTCCGACCCCGGGTGCCGTGGCCTTGGTGGCTCTGGCGGGCGTGATGGCCCGTCGTCGCAAGTGATGTAAGCGCCTCCTTCACCGAAGGCTCACGCCTTTTCGTTTGCGGAGGCCGATTTCGGAGTTACTTTGCAAGAGTCGCGGGTGACCCCCAAGAAATCCGCGACCAGGCCGAAGCGTGCCCCAACGCGAGTCGACCTGAGACAGTCCCGTTCGTGTCCCCAACTTCCGTTCCTCCCTTCCCCGATGGAGTTCCAGATCATGATTCGCAATGCCTTTGTCGTGGGCGGTCTGTCCGCCGCTGCGTGCGTGGCCTCGGCCAGCGCCGCATTTCAGGTTCTTGCATCCGCCGACTTCAGCACCTACGCCGATGGCGCCCTGGTGGGCCAGAACGGGTGGCAGCAGTACTCCTCGTCGACCAGCAACCCGCTCCAGGTGAGCGGCGGCAAGGTGTCATGGGCCGGAGGATCCACGGTGAACAACGAGGACGCCATGCTGGCCTTTGCAGAGCAGATCACGCAGCCCGCCTCCGGCACCACGGTGTTGAACTATGACATTCTGCTGTCGGTGGCCAGCGCAGGAGCCAACCCCAGCTACTTTGCGGCGCTCAACACCACCACCGGAACCGGAACCAGCGGCAACTTTCAGAACGTGCGCATGGTGGCCCAGTCCTCGGGCAGTGGCTTTGTGTTCGGCACCCGCTTGAACGGCCAGGGGGGCTACCCCTTTGGCTACGGAACCACCGTGCTGAACTTTGGCCAGACGTACGCATTGCGTGCGGAGATCAACCTGGTCGCCGGCAATGCCAACGACTTCATCAACCTGTACGTGGGCAACGATTTCAACAGCCTCAGCCTCTACGGCACGGCGGGCTACGGCTCGGGCACTGTGAGCGACATCTCCGTCGGTGCCATGCTGCTGAGCCAGTTCGGTACCGCCAGCACCTTTGAGTCCGGCGTGAGCGTATCCAGCATGCGTGTGACGCTGGTTCCTGCGCCTGGCGCGGTCGCCCTGATCGGGCTTGCCGGGCTGGTGGCTCGCCGTCGCAAGTAAGGCACCCTCTTCTCACTTCCGTTCCCAGGTTCAACGAGTCCCCAACTCACGTTCCTGGACCCTCCCTTCCCTTCACTCCTTCCCCCAACAAGGATCCCTTTCCATGCGTCACTTCGCTCTTGTGGCTGTCGCCACCTCAGGTATCGCTGCGTCCGCCTCGGCCACCGTGGTCGGCAACCAGGTCTTTGGCGATGCCTACCTGGTGGTTGATGGTGCCCGCACCCTTTCCGTTCTCGACCTCTACGTCAAGTCCAACGATGCCGCGGACACGTTCTCGAGCGTGTTCGGCGTGGCCAACTACAAGGCCAGTTGGACGGCCACGGCGGACTTTGTGCACGCTGGCGACAGCAGCTGGAACCCCAACTACACCGGTGCCGCCGGTGCCGCATGGGACAGCTTTGTCACCGCGGGCATGCGTACGCAGATCGCTGATGAGTATGGAGCCACGCCGATCGCACTGACGGCCGATCCTGGCTTCAGCAACTTCAGCGTTGCCAACGCCAAGAAGATTCTGGGTCCCTCAGCGGGCAATGGTCCGGGCTGGTTCCCGGCTGCTGGCGCTAACCCGGCCACCAACCCCTACGCGGCCTTCGGTTTCTACAACGGCCTGACCACCGCGGTGAACACGGCCAAGAACACCGATGGCGCCAACGGCATCGCGGCGGGGTCGAGCCTGGACAACATGTCCATGATCGGTCGCTTCACCATCGACATCAGCGCCGACGACACGGCCGTGAACACCATGGCGGTCAAGTTCGCCATGGCCGTTCGCAGCAACGGCTCGATCGCTTCGGGTGCCACCAATCCCAACTTCCGCGTGGATCAGGTGCTGACCTTCGCGGCGGTTCCGGCTCCGGGAGCCATCGCCCTGCTGGGCCTGGCGGGCCTGGGCGCCCGTCGCCGCGTGGCCTGATGCCTTTGACTTGTTCCCTTCACTTCCCTGACTGAAACTGGCCACCGCCCCCGAAAGGGGGCGGTGGTGCTTTTGGACCATCGGGGCCTTTGCCAAATGCACGTCAATGCTGAGCGCAAGCGAGTGAGGGTTGCCGGACCGCACTTGCGTTACTCATGGTGACGGGGAGACGAACTTTCAGGTCCGTCCCAGGGCCGAAGCGGCAGGTGGAGCAACCACCACCCCAGCCGTCACTGTGCTGAGTGTCCTTCCAAAGCAAGGGGCCGCCGCTCGGGAAAGGCGGCGGCCCCTTCACTCGGCACTGGCCAAAGCGATCGACGCATGCCGGAAGTGCCCAGCCAGAAACGGGTTGTGACTTCACCGACTCTGAGCGCTTTGAGGTGAGGGGTGACCAGCGTGGATTGCGTTTCTACTGGTAGCGGGTGGTCTGTGTCCCCGTGCTGCCGTGCCCCAAGCCGGCGGTTGACTCGTTCCTCACTTCCCCATCCCTTCCCTACTTGCAGGAGCCCTATATGAAGTCCCTTTTCTGTTTGGCTGCTCTCAGCCTTAGCGCCGCGGCCGCCTCATCGGCCAACGCCGATCTCGTCGCCTACTGGAACAACAACTCGAACGCGCTGCCGGTCAGCGGATTCGGCTATACCTCGAACGCGTTCCCCCAAGCCGCCGACGTGGGCTCCGGCTTCATGACCATCGGCGGCGGCATCATGTCGGATACCGTGGTGAACGCGAATGGCACCGTCTACACCTGGGCGCAGTCCTTCGGTGGCTCGGACCTCAACGCCCTCAACGGCGACGCCGCGGGCGGTTCGTTCTCGATCCAAGGCGGCACCGCCAACGGGAACAACGGTGCCTACCTTCAGTTCCAGCTCGACATGTCGG
>JBJOGW010000081.1:0-23989 GCA_046048055.1 Planctomycetota bacterium | reverse complement strand
CCCAGGCTGAACCTGCTCCTGAGCTACGGCGGCTGGCGGGATGATGCGTTGGAGCGGCAGTTGCCTCCGCTGCTTCGCCCCATGGGTGTGCAGTGCCTCGAGGCCCGGACCGGTGAGCAGGCCGAGACCCTGGTCCGATCGCAACGCATCCATGTGGCCGTGGTCGACGTCAGTGTGCCCATGAGCTCGGGTGTGCTCGGCTCCGACGCAGCCGGTCGGCGCATTCTTCAGATCCTGCGCCGCATGGAGAGCCCGCCGCCCACGGTGGTGGTCCGGCCGCCGCAGCCTTCCCAGCGCGATGCGGTGCGCAGCCTGCACGCCATGATGGCCGAAGGCGCCTTCGCGGTGCTGGATCGTCCGTTTCCCGTCGAGTCGCTGCTCGAGACGCTTCGGCGCATCCTGCAGCGGCACTATGCAGGCTCGTGGCCCGGTGGCCACGTGGCCTGAATTCCATTTCACGCTTCCATTTCGCAACAAGGAGACTGCACATGAAGGTTCGACCCCTCGGAGACAAGATCCTCGTCAAGCGTGACGAGGCCGCCAGCAAGACCGAAAGCGGCATCTACCTGCCTGAGAGCGCCAAGGACAAGCCCAAGCAGGGCAAGGTGGTGGCGCTGGGCAACGGCCCGCTGAACAAGGAGACGGGCGAGCGCCTGTCCTTCACGGTGCGCAAGGGCGACACCGTGCTCTTCAGCAGCTACGCCGGCACCGAGGTCAAGATCAGCGACGAGACCTACCTGATCATGACCGAAGAGGACATCCTGGGCGTGATCGAGTGATCCGCGCCTGAACGCAGCATTCCAACACAACGGAGAACAACCATGGCAGCAAAGCAGATTTCATACGAGAACGACGCGCGCGAGCGCATCCTGCGCGGCGTGCAGAAGCTGGCCCGCGCGGTCAAGGTCACCCTGGGCCCCGCCGGCCGCGTGGTGGTCCTGGAGAAGAGCTTCGGCGCTCCCACCGTCACCAAGGACGGCGTGACCGTGGCCAAGGAGATCGAGCTGGAGGACGCCTACGAGAACATGGGCGCCCAGATGGTGAAGGAAGTGGCCACCAAGGCCAGCAAGGATGCCGGCGACGGCACCACCACCGCCACCATCTACGCCGAGGCGATCTTCCAGGAGGGCCTCAAGAACATCACCGCCGGCGCCAACGCCAATGCGGTCAAGCGGGGCATCGACGCCGCGGTTCGCACCGTGGTCGAGGAGCTGCGCAAGATGAGCAAGCCCGTCAAGGACAGCAAGGAGATCGCGCAGGTCGGTAGCTGCTCCGCCAACCAGGACACGCAGATCGGCAAGATCATCGCCGACGCGATGGACAAGGTCGGCAAGGACGGCGTGATCACGGTCGAGGAGGGCAAGAGCCTCGAGACCGAGGTGGAGCTGCTCGAGGGCATGCAGTTCGACAAGGGCTGGCTGAGCCCGCACTTCGTGACCAACCAGAGCACCATGGAGACCGTCCTCGAGGACGCCTACGTGCTGGTGCACGAGAAGAAGATCAGCTCGGCCAAGGACCTGCTGCCTGTGCTCGGCAAGATCGCCGAGAGCGGCAAGGCCCTGCTGATCATCGCCGAGGACGTGGACGGTGAGGCGCTGGCCACCCTGGTGGTGAACAAGCTCCGTGGCGTGCTGAAGGTCTGCGCCGTGAAGGCGCCGGGCTTCGGTGATCGCCGCAAGGAGATGCTGGGCGACATCGCGACCCTGGTGGGTGGCGAGCCGGTCATGGAGGAGCTGGGCGTGACGCTCGAGAACCTCACACTGACCCAGCTCGGCCGTGCCAAGAAGATCACGGTGGCCAAGGAGACCTGCACCATCGTCGAGGGCGCGGGCAAGACCAAGGACATCCAGGGCCGGATCGAGCAGATCAAGGGCCAGATGGAGACCACCACCAGCGACTACGACCGCGAGAAGCTCCAGGAGCGCCTGGCCAAGCTGGCCGGGGGCGTGGCGCAGATCAACGTCGGTGCCGCCACCGAGGTGGAGATGAAGGAGAAGAAGGCCCGCGTGGAGGACGCGCTCCATGCATGCCGCGCCGCCGTGGAGGAGGGCATCCTCCCGGGCGGTGGCGTCTCCGTGATCCGGGCTCGCAAGGCGCTCGACCGCCTGGCCAAGGGCCTCGAGCACGACGACGAGAAGGTGGGCGTGGACATCGTGCGTCGCGCCCTCTCGGCCCCGATCAAGCAGATCGCGGCCAACGCCGGTCTCGATGGCTCCATCGTGGCCCAGAAGGTGGAGGAGACCGGTGACCAGAACTATGGCTTCAACGCCATGGCTGGCGAGTACCAGGATCTGGTCAAGGCCGGCATCATCGTGCCGACCAAGGTGGAGCGGGTGGCACTGCAGAATGCGGCGAGCATCGCCGGGTTGCTGCTGACCACCGATTGCGCCATCACCGAGATCAAGGAGAAGAAGGCCAAGGCTCCCGCCGGACCCGGCGGTGGCGGCATGGAAGACATGGACTTCTGAACCGGTCCATCGTCACCAACGAGAAAGGGCCCGGCCGATCGGCCGGGCCCTTTTGATTTGCCGCCTCGACAGTTCGGTCAGGTCACTTGACCGTGAGGAAGTCGCGACCCTGGATGCCGTCCACGGTGAACACGTGGTAACTGGTGTTCACCTCGGTGTCGTAGTTGAAATTGGCGCCATCCTGCCCATCCGGGCCAGTGAAGAAGCCGCCGTAGTTGCCCCAGGGGCCGGGCAGGTTGTTGAGGGTGCGCGAGCAGAAAAGGCCGGGCTCCTGCAGGGCGCGGCCGGATTCCTGGTTTTGCACGGTCACCTGGGCGTTGCCGTCCATGCTGTCACCGGCACCAGCGATCGAGATGTGGCCGTCATAGAACAGGGTGCATGGGGCCGAGTTGATGCACTGGTTGAAGTAGTAGGGGGTCGAGTTGCCCGCGAACTTGGGGTTGAACTCCGGACCTTCCTTGTTCTGCAGCCACCAGATCTCGATCATGCGGGTCTTGAGTTCAGGGAACTTGGCGCCGCTCGCGGCCGGGCTGCGGAACAGGCCCGGCGGCAGACGACCACCGAAGTTCAGGCAGCCGTTCCGGGCGCTGAACGTCTCGGGGTTCCACATGCCGGCAGGGCTGAATCCATAGGTGCTGGTGACCCAGCGATCGGGAATGTTGCAGATCTGGGTGTAGTCGTCGCCCCGCTCGAACGCCGGGGCGGCGCGATCCAGCTGCACCTTGTCCTTGGGGGCGTAGAACGTTCGGTCATAGAACTTGCCACCCACGTACTGGTTAAAGTTTCGGATGTTGGGCAACCGCCACAGTCCGAACCCGTCCTGGCCCGGGTCGTTCCACGCGTCGGTCATGGTGAAGGGGAACTGATAGGTCACGTTCTCCCAAGAGCCAACGCTGGCCTCGCAGGGGGTCCAGAAGGCCCAGATGCCGTATCCGCTGCCGCACGCCGTGGAGCTGTAGCCACCGAACCCGATGATGAGTGACGGAGGGCAGCTGCCGGTGCGCTGGAAGTACACCCGGCCACAGTCACGGTTGACGCTGGTGATGTGCTGGGCAAAGTCGTCGTACATCAGCGTGAGCTGGCGATCGCTCCAGGCGGCACCGTAGTTGGCGCACGCGGCGCCCAGGTTGCGCAGGTTGCTCAGGCTCTGGGTCTGCAGGGCGCTGTCGCGCGCCTTGCCGATGGCGGGCACAAGCAGGGCCAGCAGCAGTCCGATGATGGAGACCACCACCAGAAGCTCGATGATGGTGAAGCCGCGTCGGGGGGTGTTGTGAATCATGGTGTTGTCCGGGTGGGTCGTCATGCGGGAGAGGTGAGGCGATGCGGTTCTCAAGTTCACTTGGCGCCGACCGTGTCGCGGCCCAGGATGCCGTCGACCGTGAAGACGTGGAAGGCGCAGCCCCGGTTGTTGTTGTAGGCACCGTTGTCGTAGGCACCAAACTGGTAGGAACTGGGCAGGGTGCTGATGGCGCCCTTGGGGAAGAAGGTTCCACGCTGGGCCAGGTTGGTGGCATTCTGGTTCTGCTGGCTCACGCGGTTGTTGGAGTCGATGGCCTCCTGCACACCCAACTGGGCCACATGGCTGTCAAAGAACAGGGCATTGGGCGAGGACATGTAGCCCTCGTTGAAGTACCACGGCATGGTCTTGGAACGCTGGGCCGGACTGAAGGAGTCCGGGTTGGCCTCACCAGCGCCCCACTTGCTGCCGGTCATGGCATCCAGGCCACTGGGCAGGTTCTGCAGCCACTGGTGCTCGATCACGCGGGTCTTCAGGTCGCTGAAGCGGGCCTGACTGGAGGTGGGGCTGCGAAAGGCGCCGGGCAGGGACTGGGGCGGAACGAAACCGTTGCGGCTGCTGAGAACGTCCGGAGCCCACATGGCGGCGGGGCTCCATGCGTAGGAGCTGAGCACGGCATCCTGAAGAGTGCCGGCGTAGTCCGTGCCCTCTTCCTTGAATCGCCGGGCCGCCTCGATGGTGACCCGGTCCTTGGGAGCGTAGAAGACGTCGGAGTAGAAGCTGCCACCCACGTACTTGTTGAAACTCTTGGCATTGATCAGGCGCCACGAACCGAAGTTGCCGGTGGCCTGATTGAAGTCGCAAGGCCAATAGGCGCGGCCAAAGTCGCAGGTGGCGCCGGGGAACCGGGTGCCGCAGCCGTTGGCCTGCGGAATGAAGAAGCCCACAGTCACGCCATCCGGGTCGAAGCCCAGCGTGAGCTGCGGCGAGCAGCGGCGATTGGCGTACCGGTTGCAGTCTCCCTGAAAGGTGCCGATGTCATCGGCACACGCAGTCCACTGCCGATCCTGAAACTCGCTGCCATAGATGGCCGCGGCCTGACCGATGTTGCGCAGGTTGGACTGGCTCTGGGTCATCTGGGCGTTGTCACGCGCCTTGCCGATGGCCGGAAGCAGGATGGCGACCAGCAGGCCGATGATGGCCACGACGACGAGAAGTTCGATGATGGTGAAGCCCTTGCGCATGGGCGGTTGCTCCTGGCTGCGGATGCTGCGGACGGACACGTCCTGAGATGGGACCCCATGGACCGGGGGTCGGGGAGGGGAGGGTGAAGGGGTGTGGGCGGAAGCCCATGCCCGTACGAAGGTTTCGTGAAGAGCCCGAATGGTGTTCCTGAAAGCCCCGGTTTCCGAGCCGGCGAGGGTACCTCCCCTGGAACCCTGCCGCAAAGCGAAATCCGGGGCGGGACGCGCGAAATGCATCCAGATCCAGCGTGGCGACCGAAGGGCATTCAATGAAGCTCTACACGCGGTCCGGTGACGATGGCACAACTGGGCTGTTCTCGGGAGCCAGGGTGAGCAAAAATCACCCAAGAATCGAGGCTTATGGCACCGTGGACGAGTTCAACGCCTGCCTTGGCGTTGCCATCGCGGCATGCGGAGGCAGGCCTGAGGAAATGGCCATCAAGGCGATCCTGGACCAGGTCCAGAGCCGCCTCTTCGATATCGGAGCGGATTTGGCAACACCCGAGGGATCATCCAACGAGTCCAAGATCGAACGTATCACTCCGGATCACATCGCTGAAGTAGAGCACTGGATCGACGAAATTGACAGCAAGAATGATCCACTTGCCACCTTCATCATGCCGGCTGGTACCGAGCTTGCGGCCCGACTTCATCTTGCCAGAACAGTCTGCCGAAGGGCCGAGCGACTCATGGTCGGGCTCTCCCACAGTGAACAGGTGGGAGAGGCTTTGATTCGGTACATGAACCGCCTGAGCGACATGCTCTTCGCGATGGCAAGATTGGTCAACAAGGCATCAGGAGTTCGCGATGTGGCATGGAAGCCATCAAGAAGCAAGTGAGATCGACTAAGTTCGATTGCGTCCTAGAACCACTCGCTTCTCATGAATTGGGCTTGCCTGGCCAAGTGCGGCACCTTTGTGAACCATTCCAATTTTGGTTATTCGCTCCCAGGCATGCTTGGCGTTGGCCTTGGACTGTTCCACAGAGATGGATCGGCGTCCATAGGCCCTGGCAACGGTCTGGGTGGTTCCACTGCCACAGAAGGGATCCAGGACGATACTTCCGGGATTTGAGCACGCCAATGTAACGCGTTCAAGGTACGCCTCGGGCAGTTGGTTGTGGTGCTGGCGACGCCGTTCCGAATTGTTGCCCTGCACCCTTCCCCAGTAGGGCCCATACCAGACATCCATCGGGACGCGCATGCCTGGTTCGGCGGCCTTGGCCATGGTCCGGCGGTCGCCGTAGATGGTGGCGCGGTCCGACGGCTCCAGGATGGGCTCGGGGTTCCAGATTCGCTGGTGAGGGTCCTTCACGAAGTAGAGCGCGTGCACCTTGCTCATGATGAAGCTGGTCCGTCGGTTCTGGCCGAACCGAAAGTGCCACACGCACCAGTTCATCATGACCAGCCCGCGGCGCTTCAGGTGCATGACCACCTCGGCGGCCGTGTCATCCGGGATGTTCACCCACAGGCTGCCACGCGGTGACAGCAGGCCGATGCAGCCATCAAGCCAGTCAAAGGTGAATCGCTCGTACGCGTCGCGCGGCATGCCATCGGCCCAGCCCTCGTACGGCACCTCCCAGTTGAAGGGCGGATCGGCAAAGATCAGGTCCACCTGGCCCTGGTCCGGCAGCCGCGGCAGCACGTCGCGGCAGTCGCCCACGTACAGCCGCGTGTCAGGGTCGCCGGTGGCGTGGGTGGGTTTGATCGGCTTGCGCGGAGCCGCATGAGACGGCACCCGGTCGCCCATCATGCGAATGTCGGCCTTCACCAGTTCCGCGGCGGCCTTGCGCAGCACGCCGGTGGCACCCTTGGGCAGCGCATAGCCGCCGGGCCGATCGAATCCGCTGGTTCGCTTGCGCTCGGCCACTAGGGCTCCACCGTGCCGAAGATGCGGTCGCCCGCATCGCCCAGACCAGGGCGAATGTAGGCGTTTTCGTCAAGTTGGCGATCCAGTGCCGCCGCAAAGACGGGCACTTCGGGATGCGCCTGCAGCAGCCGCTGCACGCCCTCGGGTGCCGCCACCAGGCACATCATCTGCAGGTCACGGCAGCCCAACCGCTTCAAGTGCTGCATGGCGTGATCCGCACTGCCGCCGGTGGCCAGCATGGGATCGATCACAAGCACCGGTCCATCGGCCACGTCCACCGGGAAGCGGGTGTAGTAGTTCACGGGTTGGTGGCTGCGCTCGTCGCGTTGGATGCCGATGTGCCCCACCCGCGCCTCGGGCAGCACGCGCAGGATTCCGTCGGTCATGCCAAGCCCGGCCCGAAGGATGGGCGCCAACGTGATGGGCTGCGCCAGGGCGCGCCCCTCACAGGCCTCCATGGGCGTCTGCACGGTGCGCGGGCGCGTGGGGAAGTTGCGGGTGAGCTCGAACGCCATCAGGCCCGCGATCTGGTTGAGAAGGGCCCTGAACTCGGGGCTTGGGGTGGACGCATCGCGAAGGCGCGTCAGCTTGTGCTGGATCAGCGCATGATCGAACACGCGCAGGTTGGCATATCGCGGGTCCGCATGGATCACGCGCGGAGTGTACGAGTGGAGCGCCCGAAGCGCGATCAGGGCTGCGTGAGCTCGTCCATGCCGGTCTGGGCCTGCTTCACCTTGCGCTTCCAGGCCTCGATCTGCGCCTGCATCTGCTGCTTGTTGGCCACCATGCGGTTGAGCTGGTCCTGCAGCGCGTCGGGATCCACGGCGCCGCCGTCCTTGGTGGGTGCCGCGCTCGGAAGGCCCGGGATGGCCGGGCCGCCTGTGCCCTCGGCCACGCGCGTGCACTCCAGCTGGATGGTCCCGACCAGCTGTCCGCCCTCGAAGTAACTGGTGGTCCAGCTCATCGCGCCGGGCTGGCTCAGGTCCACCTGCGTGGCCAGCTGCCGCTGCCCGCCCGTGGCGGTGGGAATGGCGCCCACCGACTGCATGGTGAAGCTCTTCTGGGCCGGATCCCAGGTTCCCTGCTGCCAGATCATGGCGCTGTCCTGGTCGGTCATCAGCGTGCGCTGAAAGGTGCCGGCCGCGGCGTTGAACCCCAGGCAGTCGATCTCCTGCATCACGCCGCGACCGTTCGAGAGCATGGTGTCGGCCATCAGGAACGCGCCGTTCATCCCCCACATCCACACGGTTCGGCCCTGCAGCTGCAGTTCGGGCTGGCCGGTGGGAGAGAAGGTCTGGCCCTGGACATTCCACACGCCCGGCAGCGATCCAAGCACCTGCCGCGCCTCCTCGGCCTTGAGCATGGCGGGGGATGAGGCCTGCGGCGCGCCACCAGCCTGCGTGGCGGGCGCGGAGTGGGTGGCAAGCAGGGTCAGGCCGCCGGCCAGCGCGGCAGCCACGGCAACGACAACGGATCGCTTCATGCGGCGCAGCCTACCGCGGTTCACTTGGAGAAACGAAGCAGCGACTCGCGGTGCGTCAGGCCCAGCAGCAGGGCCACCGTGGCAGTCCATCCGCACTGGTGGCTGGCGCCCAGGCCATGTCCCAGATCACCGTGGAAGTACTCGAAGAACGTGGGATTGCCCGCGAAGAGCGGATCCGTGTCCAGCCGCGGCGAGGCGCCATGTGCGGGACGCACGCCATCCTTGCCGGGCAGGAACAGGCTGGTCAGTCGCGCGGACAGGAACTCCGCCACCTCGGCCAGCGACATGAACTGCCCGCTGCCGGTGGGGCACTCCACCTTGAAGTCGTCGCCGTAGTAGCTGTGAAACCGGTAGAGCGACTCGATGATCAGGTAGTTCAGCGGAAACCACACCGGCCCACGCCAGTTGCTGTTGCCGCCGAAGGCCCGCGTGGTGCTCTCGCCGGGCGCGTAGGGCAGCGTCCAGCTCTGGCCGTCCACGGTGAGCACGTACGGGTGCTCGGCGTGCTCGCGGCTCAGGCTGCGGATGCCGTGCGGCGACAGGAACTGCTCCTCGTCCAGCATGCGCCGCAGCAGCGCCTTCATGCGGTGGCCGCGCAGCAGGCTGAGCAGGCGTCGCTGTCCCACGCCGGGCACGTTCCAGCGCGAGATGAGCGAGGCCATGTCCGGGCGCCGCTGCAGGAACCACTGGAAGCGGCGATCCAGCTCGGGCTGCCGGGCCATGTCGTACTCGTCGATCACGGTGCTGGCGAAGAGTGGCGTGAGGCCCACGATGCTCTTCACCTTGAGCGGCATCGTGCGGCCATCGGGCAGCACCAGCAGGTCGTAGAAGAACTGGTCCTCCTCGTTCCAGAGATCCACGCCCCGACCGCCCAGGTTGGTGGCGGCCTTGGCGATCTGCAGGAAGTGCTCGAAGCACTTCTCCGCCAGGCTGGTGTAGGAGCGACGACCATCATCGACCAGCTCCAGGCACATGCGCAGCAGGTCCAGGCAGTACTTGGCCACCCATGCCGTGCCGTCGCTCTGCGTGATGGTGCCGCCGGTGGGCAGCGGACGGCTGCGATCGAAGATGGCGATGTTGTCCAGGCCCAGAAAGCCGCCCTCGAACACGTTGCGTCCGCTGGCATCCTTGCGGTTCACCCACCAGGTGAAGTCCAGCAGCAGCTTGTGCAGCACCTCGGCCAGGAAGTCATGGTCGTAGTCGCCGGTGCGCCGGCCCTCGATCTGGAAGATTCGGTACGCGGCCCACGCCAGCGTGGGCGGGTTCACGTCGTTCAGGGCCCACTCGTAGGCGGGCACCTGGCCCTCGGGATGCTGCATCCACGGCTGCACGATCTGCCAGACCTGCCGCTTGGCGCGCTGCGGGTCCACCACCGCGGTGGTCACCGACTGGAACGCCAGGTCCCAGTGGGCGAACCACGGGTACTCCCACTTGTCGGGCATGCTCAGCACCGCCTCGGCGTCCATGTGATGCCAGCGGTGGTTGCGGCCGTCCAGACGTTCGGGCGGCGGTGACGGCTGCGTGGGATCGCCCAGCAGCCAGCGATGCACGTCGTACTGGTACCACTGGTAGTTCCAGAGCAGGCCCGCGTAGGCGCGTCGCTGCACCAGGCATCGTTCGTCACAGCTGTCGGGCCGCTTGAGCGGCCCATAGAAGGCGTCGGCCTCGGTGCGGCGCGTGGCCAGCAGCGTGTCGAAGTCGGCGAACGGCTTGCCCACGGCACCGCGCCGCTGCAGGCGGGCACGCAGCACCACCTGCCCGCGCGCCGGCACGGTCACCGCTCGCACGAACGCACCCTTGGTGCCCTGCTCCAGTGGATGCGCCGCCCCGGTCTCGCCATCCACGATGATGCGGTGAAAGCAGTCCTTGGGATGCAGACCCGGCGGGTTGGGCACGCCGAAGCAGCGATCCATGTTGGTGTCGTTGTCGCAGAAGAGCACGCGGTCGAACGCGTCGCAGGCCAGCGTGCGTTCACCCAGCTCGGCGTGCGTGGCCAGCATGCGGCCATCCTCGATCATGCGAAGCTCGGGTCGCTCCACGCCGTCATCCCAGGACCAGGTGTTGCGAAACCAGGCCTGCATGAGCACGGTGATGGGCGCAGGGTCCGGGCCGTTGTTGCGCACGGTCACGCACCAGAGAATGTCCTGCGGATCCGCCTTGGCCCATTCCACCGTCACGTCAAAGTGCCGGTCATCGGAGAAGGCCTCGGTGTCCAAGATCTCGTACTCGGGCTCGCTCTTGGAGCGCTGGCCGTTCACGCGCACCAGCTCGTCGTACGGATAGGCCCGCTGCGGGTACTTGTAGAGCATCCGCAGGTAGCTGGCCGTGGGCGTGGCGTCCTGGTGCCAGTACAGCTCCTTCACGTCCTCGCCGTGGTTGCCCTCGGCGTTGTCCAGGCCAAAGAGCCGCTCCTTCAGGATGGGATCCTTGCCGTTCCAGAGGGCGATCGCCATGCACAGGCGCTGCTTGTCGTCGCAGAAGCCTGCCAGCCCGTCCTCGCCCCAGCGGTACGCGCGACTGCGGGCCATGTCGTGCGGCAGGTACTTCCAGCTGTTGCCGTCGGCCGAGTAGTCCTCGCGCACGGTGCCCCACTGGCGATCGCTCAGCCAGGGGCCCCAGCGTCGCCAGCGACGGTCGGCGGCGTCCTCGTCCAGGCGGCGCTGCTCGGCGCAGTCGACCGCGGTGCCCTTGTGATCGGCCACGGGCTCAGCCTTCCTCTTGTCGAAGGCGGGTGATCTCGTCACGCAACTGGTGCATGATGCGCATCTTGGCGTGGCGGATGGCGGCCTCGCTCATGTCCAGGGCCGCGGCCACGCTCTCGATGGGCTCGCCACGCACGCCGTAGCGGTCGAAGGCCTCCAGCGTGCGCGGCTGCACGGTGGCGGTCACCTTTTCCATGGCACGGCGCAGCAGCTGCTGCGTCCATTCGTGATCCCAGGTGGCCTGCAGGCGATCATCGTCGCCTTCGGGCTCGAAGTGCTCGGGCAGGCCCACGGCCGGCCGCTTGCGCCGATGACGGTCGCGGATGCTGTTCAGGGTCACGGTCTTCAGGTAGCCGCGAAAGCGACCTCGCCGCGGGTCGTACTCGAAGCTGTTGGCCTGACGGAAGAAGCCGAGCATGACGTCCTGCAGCACGTCGTCCACTTCCTGCGGTGGCACGCCGGCATTGCGGGCGAAGCCGGCGATCACCGAGCCGTAGATGCGCACGAAGTCGTTCCATCCCACCTGCCGGTCCAGCGTGCCGTCGGCGCGCAGCCGAAGCAGCACGCTGGCGCGCGTCTTGTAGGGATCCCTGGGCGGCTCGGCGGCGGGTGGAGGCTGGTGGGTCTCGTCGGTGGAGCCTGGCAGCCTGACGATGAAGGTCCATGGACCGATGCCCACCAGGTCACCGTGGTGCAGATCCATGGGTTCGTTGGGTTCGAGCCGTGCACCATTGAGCGTGGTGCCCGCCGTGCTGGCCAGATCGGTGAGCGTGAGCACGTCATTCTTCCATGCAAGTTGCGCGTGGTGGCGCGAGACCTGCTCGTGGTCCAGCGGAGTGCCCGCGTCGCTGGCGCGGCCCACGGTGCAGAGACCGTCGGAACCAGGAACGATGTCCGGACCGGCGGGGCCGGCCACGCGTTGCAGGCGGACGGACGACGGGGCGACGGTGGCCATGCGTGCGTTGTATCACAGGTCAGGGCCCGTTCGGCGGATCCATCGCTCGTGGCGCTCAACGGCCCGCAGGGGTGGACGAATCGATCGCCTTCTCGGCCTGGTCGAGTTCCGCCCTGGTGAACATGCCGTTGGCCGGAGCCTTGCGAAGCAGTTCCGCGGCCCGGTCCAGCGACTGGCGGGCCTGGATCGGGTTGCCGGCCCGGGCATCGATGTAGGCCAGCTCGATCAGGGCGCGGGCCACGTCGTCGTGGTCCTCGGGCACCAGCGCGCCGGCTTCACGAAGGGCCATGGTGGCTGCGTCACGGGCCTCGCCCAGTCGACCGGCCATGCGAAGGGCCTCGGCTCGCTCCACGCGCACGGCCTGCAGCGGCTGGGCGTGTCCCAGCATCTCGTGGACCTGCTCGGCACGGGCAAACTCGCGGTCGGCCTGCTCCGGCGCGCGCAGGTGCAGCCACAGGTGGCCCAAGGCCGTGCGCACGCGGGCTTCCTGTTCCGGATCGCCGGCCAACCGGACCCCAGCCAGGCTGCTGGCTTCCAGCAGGATCGCCGTTGCGGTGGCCGGCCTGCTTCGAGCGGTGGCGGTCACGATCTCGGTGAGCAGTTCCACCACGTAGGCATTGGCCTGCTGGACCTGGCGGGCGCGGACCTGCGCCTGATCGCGTGCCGCCAGGGCAAGACCTCGCTCATGCATGGCCCAGAAGAATCCGGTGGCTGCCACCATCAGCACCAGCATGGCGGTGGCCAGCGGCAGGCGGTTGCGACGGATGGCCACCATGCCGCGATAGGCAAGCGAGTCGCCCTGGGCCAGCACCGGCTCGCCGCGCAGGTGGCGTTCCAGATCCTGGGCCAGCTCCAGCGCAGAGCCGTAGCGGTGCCGCGGATCATCGGCCAGGCACTTCCACACGATCGCGTCCAGATCGCCCTGCAACTGATGCCGCAGGCTGGCCACGGTCTCGCGACGCTCGGCAGCCACCGAGATGCGCAGGTCGCGGTCCAGGGCCTCGAGCGCGGACACCAGGCCCTCACGTCGATCACCCAGGTCCGTTCCAGCCAGCAGCCTTCGCAGCACCACGCCCAGGGCGAAGATGTCGGCGTGCACGTCGGGCTCGGTGGTCTTGAGCCGAAGTTGCTCGGGTGGCAGGTAGTCCGGCGTGCCCACCAGCGATCCGGCACGCTGATCGGGATCGGCCGGCGCGTAGGTGGCGTGCGACACGCCGAAGTCGATCACCTTCACCTGGGCCTGGTCGCCCTCGAAGCAGAGCAGGATGTTGGCCGGCTTCAGGTCGCGGTGCACCAGCCCATGCAGGTGCGCGTGGTGCACGGCACGGGCCACCTGCGTGATCAGGTCGATGCGGTCACGAAGACCCAGCCGCGCGGCGTTGGCGGCCTCGGTGATCGGCGCACCCTGGGCCAGTTCCATGGTGAACCAGGGTCGGCCATCGGCGGTCTCGCCCGCGTCGAACACCTTGACCAGGTTGGGGTGGTTCAGCGTGGCCAGCATCTGGCGCTCGGCCTCGAACCGCGCCGCACCGGGCGTGCCCACGCGGTCGGGACGAAGGATCTTGAGCGCCACCGATCGCTGCACCGGCTCGCTCTGCGTGGCCAGCCAGACCACGCCGAAGCCACCTTCGCCCAGCACGCTGCGCAACGTGTAGGGACCCACATGTGGCAGCGCGGCGGCGGGCTTGGCCTCGAGCAGTCGTGCGTTCCAGGCAGCGTCGCCCGCATCGGTTGGAAGCAGATCCAGTGCCCTGGCCAGCAGCCGAGGCTGATCCTGCAGCATGCTCCGCAGCGCCGGCGCGCGCCGCGGCGCGGGCAGCTTCATCACGCGTCGCACGGCTTCCTCGGGTCGCATGCCCTCGTCTGGCATGGGGGCATGGTACGGCTGGCGTTACCTTGGCCCGCATGAACGAGCAGCCGCTGAGCGGAAGGGTGGCGCTGGTGGGAGGGGTAGGATCGCCCGCATGATGCAGGTTCATCGGATCACGGCGTGGATGGCGGCGACCGCTTTCATTTTGATGGCATGGGGTTGCGCCGGCGCGCCGGTGGGTGCGGGGATGCACGCCGATGCCACGCTGGCCGGCCGCTGGTCGGGAAGCTTCATGAGCAATCAGGGAGGCCGCGGCGGCACGGCGCGCATGGTGATCGACCAGCAGGGGCGCGTACGGGGCTCGATCACGGACACGGTGGGCACGCATGCCGGTGCCGACGTGTCGCCCAGCGTGGGCACGCTGCAGGGAACGGTGCATGGAAGCAGCATGCAGGTCGAAGTGTCCTGGGCGGGTGGCGGCAGTGTGCAGACGTATCGCGGCACGTGCATGAACCCCGGTGTGGGATCGCTGGGCGTGAACCTGAAGCCCGATGGCGGCGGGGCGTCGGGGGAGCTCGTGCTCTCGCTGCACGAGCAGGGCGTTTCAGGGCAGCCGCCATTCGGCGTGCCTGCAGCCACGGTGCAGCCGGACTTTCAGAAGCGATGGACCGGCACCTGGACGGTGAACTGGTTCGATGGCGGACCGGACTACGGAACGGGCACGGTGCGGATCTCGCCGGATGGCACTGTGGATGGCGCGCTGGCGGATGACGCGTTCAACACCGCCGAGTGGAACCAGCCGGTGCACGCCACGCTCAAGGGACGCATCGGGCCGGACGGCTCGATCGACGCCGGCATTGCGTGGAGCAGCGGACGTTCCGGATGGGGCTTGACCGGCAAGGCGCACTTCACCGGGCCGGAGACCTTTCAGGTGCAGTTCTCTCCGACCGGCACCGGTGACGAGGCGACGCGGAGCGTGACGATGACGTTTCACCGGTGAAGGCTGCAAGGCTCACTTCAAGCCGGCCAGGTACGCCGTCACGTCGCGCAGCTCGGCCGGCGTGAGCAGCGTGTTCATCGCCGGCATGGCGCTCGTGGGCCCAAAGCCCTCGGCGATCCTGGCGTTCGGCAGCACCAGACTCTCCAGCAGCCCGCGTCGGTCGTGGCGCTTGGCCACGCCCTCGAGTGATGGCCCGGCATGTCCACCGCCGCCAGCCAGGCTGTGACATCGCAGGCACTGCGCACCCACATGCCCGGTCACGATCCGCCGACCTCGCTCGGCATCACCACCCTCCAGACTGGGCAGGAACGGTTGCAGCGAATCTGCCGACGCCTTGTGCTCCCGCCATGTGGTCACCAGCCGCTGCGCGGCCGTGCCCGATCGCGACTCCGCCGCCTGGATCACGTCCAGCATGAGCCCCGGCGGAAGCGTGCCGTCACGTGCCTGCCCTGCGAGCCCCTCCAGCAATGCATCCGATTCCGGCCGCGACAACTGCCCAAGCACGGCCACGGCGGACTGCGTCTCGGGCAGCGGATGGCGCTTGATGGCCTCGGCGTCCAGAAGCACGCGAACGCGCTCCAGGGCGGCATCGGGATCCACCGTGGCAAGCACGCCAAGCGACGCCGCACGCAGTTGCGGATCCGAGGCCTGCAGCGTGGCGGCCAACGCCTGCAGGAGCGGTTCGCCGCCACTCCGCGTCAACTGCTGCAGGCAGGCAAGCCGCTCGCCCACGTCCGCGTCGGCATCCAGCGCCGTGTGCAAGGCCGCATCGGGATCCAGCGGCACGCCCACCGCGGCCGCCAACGCGCGGGCCTTGGTTCGCACCGCCTCGTCCGGGGCCTGAGTGACCAACGCCGGCAACCGCGTTGCCAGCACGCGCTTCCAACCTTCGGCACTGCGGTCGGTGTCGATCGGCATGCCCACGCGTCCATGCACGGGCTCGCGTGGTTCCGGTGCCGGCCACTCGGCCAGCGTCTCCATGGCCAGCAGCCGGGCCTTGGAGGGCACACGCGCACTGCCGGCAAGATCGGCCAGGCGTGCCGCACAGGCCGGATCCGCACCGTGCCGGTTGGCCGCGATCACGCGTCGAAGCAGCGGAAGTGTCCGAGGATCCTCGGGGACAAAGCCACCCACCTCGGCCGCCGAGGCGCTTGCAAGGAACCGATCACCCATGGCTGCCAACGCCGGCATGGCCTCGGGAATCGGCTGGTCATACACGGCACGCGCCGCCTCGAGTGCCACACTGGGTTCGGGGTCGAACAGCAGCCGTTCCACCGCAGGATCACGCAGCCACCGCAACGCCAGCACCGCACCCAGCCGCACCTGTGGAAACTGGTCGGCCGCCAGCGTCTGAAGACGCGCCCGGTCGCCGATGCGTGCCAGCGCCGTAGCCGCCGCATGCCGCAGCCATGGGTCCGCGTCCTCGTTCTCCCACAGCACGGCGGTGAGCTCGTTCATGGCTCCACCGTCACGCAAGCGCCCGGCCGCCGCGGCCGCCAACGATCGCACGCGCGTGGACGCATCCAGCAACAGCGGCCGCACCACCTCGGCTGCGCCCGACCAACCCGAGTCCCCCAGTGCCCGCACGGCCTGGGCACGGATCTCGGCGTCGTCGCTGGTGCACAGCTGTGCCAGAGCCGCGCATGCCGCGTTCGCTGGCGGGCTGCCGGCCGAGGTGCGGGCCAGCACCTGCAGTCCCCACACCGCGTGTCGCCGGGCTCGTGCCGATGCGGTGGCATCCGCAGCCACCGTGATCAGCGCCTGAACACCCTCCGCACCCATGCCGGCCAGCTGCAGGTGGGCACCCTGGCGAAGCCGACGATCGGGGTGATCCAGCAACTCGGCCAGTTCGGCCACGGGCCTGCCGGCAAAGCCCTCCTGCAGCACGCGCCACACCTGCACGGCCTCGGGACGCACGCCCTGACGCGGATGCCACACGCGATAGATGCGGCCCTTGCCGTCGCTCTGCCAGCCATTCCACCAGTCGCTCACGTAGAGCTTGCCGTCGGGAGCAAACTCCACGTCGGTGGGCAGCACGTTGCGGATGAACACCTGCGGATCCACCAACGCGTAGCCCGCACCGCGCGGCTCCACGCCAAAGCGCCACACCTGGCTGTAGGCATCGCCGCCGAGAAAGTCGCAGATGAGAAAAGTGCCGTCGAACTCCGGCGGGAAACCCGTGCCCGGATAGGCGGCCAGCCCGCTGGGACCGCTGGTCAGGTGCGCCACCGGAGGCGTGATCCACGCGGCCTGCAGCGGATCCGCGGCATCAAACTCATGCCAGAGATGCTCCTGGCTCCATGGTCCGCGCTTGTTGTCGCCCTCCAGGGTCTGATAGGGCATCTCCCAGCCGGTCTCGCCGCCATCAGGCAGGTGAACCACGCGTGCCTTGTCGCCCGCGTCGGAGTTGTTGTCCACCGTGAACAGGTCGCCCAGATCGTTGAACGCCAGCTCCTGCGGATTGCGAAGGCCGCGCGCCCACACCTCAAGCCCCGAGCCGTCGGGCTCGCAGCGGAAGACGGCGCCCGTGCCCGGATCCGACAGCACCTGGCCCTCACGCGTGCGCACCGAGAAGCCGCGATCGCCGATGCTCCACCAGATGCGACCGTCGGGTCCCTGCACCAGGCCGTGCATGTCATGGCCACGCAGGCTGGTCCGCACGCCAAAGCCGCTGAAGAGCCGCTCGCGCTCGTCGGCCACCCCGTCGCCGTCGACATCGCGAAATCGCCAGACATCGGGAATGCTGGTGACCCAGATGGAGTCACCCACCTGCAGCACGCCGGCGGCGGTGCCATCCAGCACCTCGCGCAGGTCGCCGCTGAAGTTGATGCTGCGGTCGGCCCTGCCATCACCGTCGGCATCACGAAGGCGGCGGACCCGGTCCGCCCACCGCGTGTACCAGTCCATGCCGCCTTCCTTCTTTGCCGACCATCTTTGGTAGATCGCCAGGCGATCGTCCACGGTGGTTGCGGCCAGATCCTCCAGCAGCCAGTAGGGGGAATAGCGGTTGTCCTCCACGCCGCGGTCCTGCCGCTCGCTCTCGCAGACGAACACCGAGCCATCCGGCAGCACCGTCAGGGCCACCGGATCGGGCACCAGCGGCTCGCGAGCCCACTCGTCCCACTCGAATCCCTCGGGCACCGTGATGCCATCCGGGTCATGCGGGGGCTCCGCCGCATCCTGAGCCATGCCCCATGCGGCCGTGACCAGCGACGCAAGCATCGCCGCGGCCACCACGCACCAGCATCGGCAGGAAACGGCCATGCGCCAAGTATTAGCCGAAGAGCAACAGAAGCATCGCGATGTCACCGGCACTGACCTCGCCGTCGCCGTCCAGGTCGGCCAGGCACGGCCCTGTGCAGTCGCCAAAGGCCAGCAGCAGCACCGCGATGTCGCCCGCACTGACCTCGCCGTCGCCATCCAGGTCGCCCGGCAACCGCTCGCACGCGTCCAGGATGCCGTTGAAGTCGCGATCGGTCCCGGCACCCAGATCCATGTTGCACCGATCCGGCGTTCCGTCGCCGTCGCAGTCACCTGGCCACATGACAAGGGCCGCGCTGCCGGCATCGGTGGCGTTGGCATCGTCGAGCGCGTCGCCCACCACCGCAAAGTCACCGGTGATGTCCACGGCACCGCCCAGGTACGACACGGACTGCCGCTCCCAGCCGAACCCGTTCCACAGGTAAAGCGTGGAATTGCCGCGGGCGCTGTCGTCAAGCTTGGTGCCCACCAGCATGCGGTCGCCGCTCACGCTGAGCGCGTTGCCAAAGCGGCCGCGTGCACCGCTTGGCCGCAGGGTCTGGCTGGCCACCCACGTTTCCTGGCGAACGTAGGTGAACACGGCACCGGTGAGCCCGCTGTCACCAAACGATCCGATCGCCAGCCGGTCGGCCTGCAAACCCACGGCACATCCAAAGCGGGCGTAGATGCTTGAGCCCGCCAGTTCCTGGTGCTCCACCCATGCATCACCCTGCCGCCGGAACACGTACGCCACGCCGTTCTCGAAGCTGCCCCGGGTCTCGTAGGGCGAGCCCACCACCAGTTCGTCGCCGAGCAGGTCCAGGGCGTAGCCAAATCCCGCACCAGCCACCGGCACGCTCGCCAGCAGATTCTGGTGCTCCACGAACAGGTCGCCCTGCCGCTTGAACACGAACACCTGCCCAGCCCCGACCAGTCCGTTGGGCCTGCTGCCCCGGGCGCCCACCACCAGCGTGCCGCGATCATGGGCGATGGCACTGCCGAACACGTCGCCGTAGGTGCCTGCCGGGCACTCGATGGTCTGGATGCAGTCCCACGCACTGCCTACCTGCTTGAACACGTACACGCGGCCCACGGGGCTTCCTGCACGCTTGGCGTAGGGCGCCGCCACCAGCACCAACTCATCGGCCAGGGCCACGGTCACGCCAAACTGCGCACCCGCCGCACCATCGGGTGCCAGCAGCACCGCCTCCTGCAGCCATGTGTCGCCGGCGCGACGCATCAACACCGCGCGGCCTGCCGCGCTGCCCTGATCATCGGCACCCGGCACGCCCACCACGCCCAGCGTGCCGTTGCAGGCCACGGAGCGGCCGAACTGGTCGCTGGCCGCAGGCATGGGATTGAGCACGCTGGTCACCAGACCGCTGGGGCAGTTGGCCAACGCCGCGGCCGAGGCGCACGGCGCCGCCGGGTCGATGGTGCAGCTATCCAGCGCCCCATCGCCGTCGCAGTCCGAGCCCAGTCCAAACGCCACATCCAGCGCATCCACCTGGCCGTTCAGGTTGCAGTCGGCCGAGGACACCGGACCCTTGCTGCAGCGAAACCCGGCGATGGTGCGCCACGTGGTGTCGATGGTGCTGGCGTTGTCGGCCTGCTGCGACTGGCCAATGGGCACGCCAGTGGGCTGGCCGTCGAACAGCACGGCTGGATTGCTGAAGTGGTCCAGACGGTTGCCCGGCGAGTAGGCCATCACCGTGCGCCACTGGGCGCCGCTGTTGCCGTTGAAGCGCCAGCCCACGCTGTGCTGGTAGATGCCGCCGCTGCCGCAGCCGCCGCCATCGCCCACGGCGTGACAGCAACCCATGTTGTGGCCAAGCTCGTGGGCAAAGGTCTGGTTGGCCAGGCAACTCAGGGCGGTCACGCTGAAGGGAACGCCCTGGCTTTCCGGGCCGTTGATGAACATGAGGTAGGCAATGCCGCACGCATCGCCGTTGGTGCGGATCAGGGCCACCATGTCGGCGCCGATGGTGTCACGAAGGGCGTGGGCCCAGTCCAGGGCGCCGTCGCTGGGACTGGCAAGGCGGTTGAGATCCTCGCCAAAGTTGCCGCTCTCGTAGTCGGTTTCCACCTGCATGAGCAGGTTCACGCGGGCCTGGATGGCGCTGTTCACGTAGGCCGCGTTGCTGGCGGCCACGGCTGCGGCGATCTGTCCCTGCACGGCGGCTTCGCTGCCAGCCTCCAGGCGTGCGGCACGCGTGTAGAGCACCAGCACGTCGATCGGTCCGTTGGCATCGCAAGTCGACTTGGGTCGGGCATCCGAGTCACGGTTCCGGGGCGCGTCCGCGCCGCCGTGCCCACCCACCTGCGCCTCGTGCTGCTGCAACTGCTGCAGCAGCGCGGCGTCGGGCCGCACGGCATCGGCACAACCAGGAAGGCGATCGGCGTCGACCAGTTCCAGGCGGGAGGTGCCATCGGGCTGGCTGATCACGCGCCAGCGACGCCCGTCGTCAGCCTGCATGAAGCCATTCAGGTTGGACATGCCCGGCTCCTGCCAGACCAGCACGCCGCTGCCGGCCTCAGGCGTGTCGCCGGCCAGGCGTGCACTGGTCCAGCCGCTGCCCACAGGCTCCACGCTCACCACGGCCAGGCGTTCGCAGCCGGGCGGCACCAGATCGGCCGGAAGCGGCAGTCCCAGGTCGGGCGTGGCAGGCAGCAGGGGAGCCAGATCCACGGTTCGCGCCACCGCAGGCGGCAGTTCGGGCAGCGGATCCGCGGGCGTCGCCTTGGCGTGGCCAGCAACCGTGGCCATGCCGCAGGCCAGCATGGCAAAGGCGGCAACAAGTCGGGAGAGAGAGCGCATGGGTGGGGGTGGGGCCTTGGGGGCGGACCCGGGCCTTGTAGTGTGCCCCGGTCTCCACGGCTGGAAAACCCCAAATCCCCAAAAATGTCACGCGAAGGCCATGCGCACGCCGGCGTTTTACTGATCGTGCCCAATGTTGGCCGGCAACTTGTGTCCCGCGTCACGCAGCGTCTTCTCGCGGCGGGCCAGTTCCAGGTCGCTCTCCACCATCATGCGGGCCAGCTCCTCCACGGTGCATCTGGGCTTCCAGCCGAGTTGCTGCATGGCCTTGCTGGGGTCGCCCAGCAGTTGCTCCACCTCGGCGGGGCGGAAGTAGCGGGGGTCGACCTCGACAAAGTCCTTGTAGTCCAGGCCCACCTGGCCAAACGCCAGTTCGCAGAAGGTGCGTACGCTGATCATCTTGCCGGTGGCCACCACGTAGTCGTCGGGCTGCGGCTGCTGAAGCATCAGCCACATGGCCTCCACATAGTCGCCGGCAAAGCCCCAGTCACGCAGGGCGTCCAGGTTGCCCATGAACAGCTTCTTCTGCATGCCCAGCTTGATGCGACCCACGGCCCGGGTGATCTTGCGGGTGACGAAGGTCTCGCCGCGGCGCGGGCTCTCGTGGTTGAACAGAATGCCGCAGCTGGCGTGCATGCCGTAGCTCTCGCGGTAGTTCACGGTGATCCAGTGGCCGAACACCTTGGCGCATCCGTAGGGCGAGCGGGGCCAGAAGGGGGTGGTCTCCTTCTGGGGCACCTCCTGCACCTTGCCGAACATCTCGCTGCTGCTGGCCTGGTAGTAGCGAATCTTGCGGCCCGTGATCTCCTGAAAGGTGTGCACGGCCTCGAGCAGGCGCATGGTGCCGGTGGCCACCACGTCAACGGTGTAGATGGGCTGGTCAAAGCTCACGCGCACATGGCTCTGGGCGCCCAGGTTGTAGACCTCCTCGGGCTGCACCTTGCGGATCACCTCAAGCAGGCCGTTCCCGTCGGTCAGGTCGCCGTAGTGCAGCTTGAGCCGGGCGCCCCGCTCATGGGGGTCCTGATAGATGTGGTCGATCCGCTCGGTGTTGAAACTGCTGCTGCGGCGGATGATGCCGTGGACTTCGTAGCCCTTGGCCAGAAGGAACTCTGCCAGGTAACTGCCGTCCTGGCCGGTGATGCCGGTGATGAGGGCTTTCTTCACGGTGGACCTGTACGCCGCACAGGATACGGAAGTCAATCAGGCCGACACATGGTCGCGATACCAGGCGATGGTGCGTTGAAGGCCTTCCTCCAGCGAGACCTGTGCCCGCCAACCAAGTCGTTCGGCTGCACGGCGGGTATCCAGGCACCTGCGAGGCTGGCCATCGGGCTTGCTGGAGTCCCATCGAATCTCGCCCGGATAGTCGCAGAGCCGAGCGACCAGCCGAACCAGATCGCGAATGGTGATCTCCTGTCCGGTGCCCAGGTTGATCGGCTCGGGCTCATCCATCACCTCGGCCGCCCGGATCACACCTTCGGCGGCGTCATCCACAAACAGGAATTCACGGCTTGCGGCACCGGTTCCCCAGCAGGTGATGTGGTCGCGTTTCGCGGCCTTGGCCTCCAGGCACTTACGGATCAGTGCGGGGATCACGTGCGAGGTGTCGGGATCGAAGTTGTCATGCGGTCCGTAGAGGTTCACGGGCAGCACGTACGCGCTGCGAAGCCCGTACTGCTGGTGGTAGGCCTGCAGCATGACCAGGGCTGCCTTCTTGGCAATGCCATAGGGCGCATTGGTCTCCTCGGGGTAGCCATTCCAGAGATCCTCTTCCTTGAAGGGGACCGGCGTGAACTTGGGGTAGGCGCAGATGGTGCCCACCTGCACAAACTTCCGTACACCAAACTTGCGGGCTCCCTCGATCAGATTCAGCGCCATGGCCATGTTGGCGTAGAAGTAGCGGCCCGGGTTGGCCATGTTGGCGCCGATGCCGCCGACCTCGGCGGCCAGGTGAAGCACGGTCTGGGGCCGAACCGTTTCATACATGCGAAGAACCTGGCCTGCATCGGTCAGGTCGCACTCGGCCCGACGGGGAATGTGGACGCCGCTGATGCCCCGGGCGTGCAGACAGGTCGCCACGGCGCGGCCGAGAAAGCCGGAGCCGCCGGTGAGGGTGAGGGGGGAGGGGGGTGGAGCTCTCATCGTCATGATGGGCGATGTTGCGACTGGTGGGCACGACCCCGTATCTGTCCGGATCAAGACTATTCTCGGCCGTATGATCAGGCGACCGCGAATCTGGAACACCAAGTGGTGGCAGGAAAGGTTGTATCCGACCGAGGAGTCCCGGAACCCAGCAATCACATTTGCCCGACTCGTTCAGCGGCAGGTCAAGTCCTCTGATCGAGTACTCGATATCGGCGCCGGAGCCGGCGAGCGAAACCTTGTCTCTCTGAAGGGGCGGTGCCGCGAAGTAGTGGGGGTGGATATGGACCCACGTGTTGTAATCAATCCGCTGCTTGATCGGGGCGTTGTAGCAGATGCGACATCGACAGGGCTGGAGGATGCTTCATTTGATTTGATCTTCGCGCTCTATGTGCTTGAGCATATTGAGCGGCCTGATGCGTTCGCCGCTGAGATGGCGCGACTGTTACGCCCGGGAGGGAGGTTCATGTTTCTCACCCCGAACGCGTATCATTACGTTACCTTGTTATCTCGGTTGTCGCCGGAGCGCTTTCACAAGAGATTTAACGCTTGGAGAGGCCGGGCCGAGCAGGATACGTTTCCGACTGTCTACGCCTTGAACTCGCGACGAGCTCTAAATCGAACATTTCATCGGGCCGGTTTTGGCAAAGGTGACTTTGCAATGGTTGAGGTGCAGCCAAACTATCTCTTATGGTCTTTGCCATCATTCATGCTCGGTGCGCTTTATGAGAGGGTTGTGAACGCGTCCAGGCTGTGGGAAGGTCTTCGGGTCAACGTCATTGGAACGTTTGTTCGAACCGCGCACCAATGAGCCTCATGAGGAGGTTCAGAACCACATCACAGTTGCATGCCGCGACCGGTTGTAAAGCTCCGTGGTATCCAGGCTGGTTCTGGGTCCTCCGGAGTGAGTTCAAGAGTCTGTCACCCTTGACTCCGAGCCGGGATCAAAGTCATGAAGGGTTGCCATGTCGCAACTGACTCTGGCAACTCTTGGAGTTATCTGTGTGCTTGGTCTCGCC
>JBJOGW010000080.1:0-19283 GCA_046048055.1 Planctomycetota bacterium | reverse complement strand
TGACCCGCGTGCGTGAACTGGTGGTGGATGACCGGGTCTTCGACCGGAGCACCTGCCACCTGGACTGGCCCGTGGACCAGTTGCACGAGGACTATTGCGCCGAGGTGGCAGGCGTGAACTTTCACCTGAACCGCATCGACGTGTGGATGAAGCCGTCGCCCCGCGGCGCGGAGGTGGAGCGAACCTCGCCCGACACCCGGTGCGTGAGCTTCGTGAACCGCTCCGCCCTGGGCAAGGATCGGAAGGGCTCCGTGTGGCTGCACCGCGAACCCGACGCCAACGTGTTCACCCTTCGGGGGTTCCTGCGGGCGCAGCAGTCGGCGTCGACCAGCGTCAGCGTCAGCGACCCACCATCGCTCTTCGGCAACCTGCTGGCCGAGCGGCTGCGCCTGCAGGGCGTGCAGGTGGACGCGGTTCGACTGGCCGGCCCGGCGGATCGGCCCGCCGCGGGCGAGCCCGTCGGGCCCGTGATCCGGACCCCGCTCGCCACGGTGGTGCGACGCGCCAACACCGACAGCCAGAACCTGCATGCCGAAGCGCTGCTGAAGCGGATCGGGCACCAGGTCAGCGGGACCAGCGGATCCTGGGAGAACGGCGGACAGGCGGTGGAGACGCTCATCGCGGGCCGCGTGGGTGGTGCGGCCGGGCTGACCATGGCCGACGGCTCCGGACTGAGCCGGAACAACCGAGTCAACGCCGACCTGATGACCGGGTGGATCCACGATCTGGTCCAGGATCCTCGTGTCGCCGAGATCTTCACCGAGAGCCTTGCGGTGGGCGGGCGCACGGGCACGCTCCGAAAGCGGTTCCGGGACATCCCCGCGGACCGTGCCGTGGTGCGGGCAAAGAGCGGATACATCGACGGCGTGAGCGGGCTCTGTGGCGTGGTCGAACTGCCCAACGGGCACGTGATTCCCTTCAGCGTGATGAGCAACGGCTTCACCGACGGTCCGTCGAAGGCCCGCGAGGTGCAGGAAGCCGTGGTCAGGCTGATCATCGACCGGTTTGGCCACCTGCCACCGCGATCCGCCACGGCCCCGCGCACCGTGCTGGGCGGCGAGTGATCGCCGGACGCGGGGCCCGGTAGCATCGGCTGGATGACGCACACGGACGTGCGAGAGGATCCGCAGGATGCGGTGCAGCGACTCGTGCGCCGGCTGTGGGGCCACGACACCCTTCGACCGCTTCAGCACGACGCCATCTTCGCGGACCTTGCGGGCCGGGACTCGTTGCTGGTGATGGCCACCGGAGGTGGCAAGAGTCTCTGCTATCAGGCCCCCGCGATCCTGCGGCACGAACTGGGAGAGCCGGGCACCACGCTGGTGGTGAGCCCGCTCGTGGCGCTGATGGACGATCAGGTCGCGTCGCTGAGAGCCATGGGCGTGGACGCGGTGGCGATGCATTCGGGCAACGAGGAGCTGGAGCGCCAGGAGCAGTTGCGGCTGCTCGATCGGGGGCGGGTGCCCCTGGTCTTCGTGGCACCGGAACGGGCCCTGCGACCGGGATTCCTCAGGGGCATGGCGGCGATCGGCGTCCGGAGCCTCTGCATCGACGAGGCCCACTGCATCAGCCAGTGGGGTCACGAGTTCAGGCCGGAGTACCGGCGGCTCGCCGAACTGCGTCAGGCCTTTCCGGGCGTGGCGATGCATGCCTTCACGGCCACCGCCACGCACCAGGTGGGTCGCGACATCGCGACCCAGCTGCAGTTGCATGAGCCGCTGCTCTTGCGCGGCCCCGTGCACCGGCCCAACCTGCTTATCCGCACGCGCCACCGCGTCGACGGCCCGGCCCAGTGCCTCGAATGCATCCGTCGACACGCGGGCGAGGCCGGCATCGTGTACTGCCTCAGCCGCGCGGACGCCGAACGCACCCAGGCAGCCCTGCAGAGAGAGGGGATCCGGGCCGGCGTGTACCACGCGGGTCTCTCCACCCCGGCGCGCAAGCGGGCACACGAGGACTTTCGCGCCGAACGCATCGACGTGATGGTGGCCACGGTGGCCTTCGGCATGGGCGTGGACCGTGGCGATGTGCGATTCGTGATCCACATGACCCTGCCCCGCAGCGTGGAGCACTGGGTGCAGGAGGCCGGACGGGCTGGGCGCGATGGACTGCCCAGCGAGGTCCTGCTTCTGCACGCCGCGGGCGACGTGACACGATGGGAGCGGCTGATGGACCGTGACCACGGCGCGTCCGATGACCTGGCCGCGCGCGTGGCCGCCGAGGCCCACCGCACGTCTCAGCGAGGCCAGCTGCAGGCGATGCGATCCATCGTGACCCGGGATCGATGTCGCCATGCGGTGATCGGTGAGCACTTCGGGCAGCCATGGACGCTCGGCCCGTGCAACGCCTGCGACGTGTGCCTGGGCGAGTGGCAGCCGCTGGCGGACGCCACCCATGTGGCACGGGTGTCGCTCTCCGCCGTCGCCCGCGTGGAGCAGCGATTCGGGGCCCGTCACGTGGCCGCGATCCTGGCTGGCAGCGGCTCGCGGACGCTTCAGCGATGGGGCCACGCGGATCTGGCCGTGTTCGGCATGCTTCGGCACCTTCCCAGGGCGGTGATCCTGCAGGTGCTCGAGCAACTCGTGGAGCAGGGATTGCTGCAACGCTGCGGCGAGGAGCAGCCTGTGCTGCAATTGACGCCCTCGGCCCTGCCGGTGCTGCGAGGCGATCGGGCGGTGACGCTTCGGACCACGCCCGTGCACGCGCGACGCAGTGCCGCCGAGGTGGCCGGCTGGGGTGATGTGGACCGCTCGCTGGTGGAGCGGCTTCGAACCCTGCGGCGAGACCTGGCCCGCGATCGTGGCATCCCTCCGTTCATGGTCTTCAGCGACGTCACGCTGCGGGCGATGGCCGCCCAACGCCCCACGCATGCTGCAGCGTTGCTTCAGATCCCGGGCCTGGGCGAGCGGCGCGTGGCCGCCTATGGCGTCAGGCTGCTCGAGGCACTCGGTTCCGAGGCCGGGAGCGGCTCGCCTTCGAGCAGTTCCAGCTCGATGGCATCCGCCGCCGAGGCCTGACGCACCTTGATCCGCTGCTGACGAGCCAGCTCCAGGAGCGCCAGGAACAGTCCGATCCGATCCATGCGACTGCGTCCCTCGAAGACGCGTTGCAGCGTCATGCGCCGCTCCGGACTTCGGGCCAGACGGTCGACCAGGTCGTCCTGGTGCAATCCGATCGGCGTGTCATCCATGGTCACCGCGTGCTCACCAAGCCTGGTGAAGTCCACGGCGGCGCTCAGCCGTTCGAAGGCCTCCAGCAGGTCCAGCACGTGGACATCACCCAGATCCAGGTCCTCGGACGTGACGTCCGGTCGCAGACCCTCATCGCCCGATGTCTCGGCCGATCCGCTGGCCGGCCAACGCTGCTCGAACTCGCGTCGCAAACGGTCCAGGCCATCGGCCGCCGAGCGAAAACGCTGGTAGGCCAGCAGCTGCCGCACCAGGTCGCGGCGAGGGTCCTCGCCCGCCTCGGACGGAACCAGCGGGTCCTCGGGGTCGGCGCCCTCCAGGCGCGGCGCAAGCATTCGGCTCTTGATCTCGACCAGCGTGGCCGCCATCACCAGGAACTCGCCCGCCTGCTCCACGTCCAGGTCCCGGGCCCGGGCCACCGTGTCGAGATACTGCTGGGTGATCTGCGCGATCGGGATGTCGTGGATGTCGACTTCGGCCCGTCGGATCAGGAACAGCAGCAGGTCCAGCGGACCCTCGAAGGCGTTCAAGCGGACCTGGAGAACCTCGTCCGATGGCATGGGTCGAGCGTAGCAGCCCGCAGGTGGCCTTCGCATATGCTTCGCCGCATGACGCGTCTGGCCATCTCGGAGGAGGCCCGCTTTCTTGCCGATGCCCTGACTGCCGAGGCCGAGGCCGTGCAGCGGCTGGCCGCGGCGGTGTCCAAAGGGAATGGGGCTGCCGCCTTCGCGAAGGCTCTGGACCTGCTCGAGTCCTGCGGGGGCTCGGTGGTGGTGAGCGGCATGGGCAAGTCCGGCCTGGTGGGAGGCAAGATCAGCGCCACGTTCGCAAGCCTGGGGCAGCCGAGCCTGTTCGTGCATCCCACCGAGGCGGTCCATGGCGACCTCGGCCGGATCCGCCGCGGGGACGTGGCGATGCTGCTCAGTTACAGCGGCGAGACCGACGAGGTCCTGGGCCTGGCCACCCTGCTCAAGGCCGACGGCGTGCCGCTGCTGGGCATCAGCAAGAACGACCGCACTGGGCTGGCCGCCGCCTGCCACGCTCATCTGCCGCTGGGCGACATCGAGGAGGCATGCCCCCTCAACTTGGCGCCCACGGCCAGCACCACCGCCATGATGGCTGCGGGCGACGCCCTGGCCCTGGGGCTGGCCCGACGCCGCGACTTCAAGGCCGACGACTTTCACCGCGTGCATCCCGGCGGCATGCTGGGCGCGGGCCTGCGTCCGGTGCTCGAGGTGGTGCGTTTCCGCGTAGGCCGGAACCTGCCGTGCGTGCCGATGGAGGGCACGCTGGCGGAGGCGCTGCGGGCCTCGGGCGAGGCTCGCCGATCGGGCGCGCTCATGGTGGTGGATGCGCAGGGCCGGCTCACGGGACTGCTCACCGACGGCGACGTGCGCCGGCTGCTGCACGCGCACGGTGCCGCGGCACTGGACCGGTCGCTCGAAGACTGCATGACCCGACAGCCGCGCACGCTGCCGGCCGACGCTTTGGTCCGTGACGCGGTGCGGATGGTGCGCGACCTGCGCGTGGACGAGCTTCCCGTGGTCGATGCCGAGGGTCGCCCGCTGGGCCTGCTCGACGTGCAGGACCTGGTGGCGCTCAAGGTGGTCCGGGAGGCCTGATGGAGACCTTCATCAGCGAGCGCGATGGGGAGATCCTGGTGGTGAGCGCCGATGGTGGGCTCAACCGGGACACGGCGCACCAGCTCATCGCCGCCGTGACGCGCCACGTGGCGTCCGGAGCCCGCTCGATCGTGGTGGACTGCTCCAGGCTGCAGGTCATCAGCAGCGCAGGCATCGGCGTGCTGCTGCAGTTGCATCGCGACATGCGGGCGCAAGGTGCCAGCGTGCGTCTGGCGGGATTGCAGGGACTGGTGGCGCAGGCCCTGCGGCTGACCCGCCTCGACGGCTTCTTCGAGCTCTTCCCGGACGTGAACGCGGCCAAGCTGGCTTTTCGACCCGAATCCTGAATCTTGTGGCGCAGCAGGTGCGCTCCACAAGGGAATGTTGCGCGCCATGCGCGGCCAAGGTCCGCCATGCTTATCCATTCGCGCCCGCATGGCGCCCGGCCCGATGGAGGCCTCGCGCCAGTTCATGGCGTCGGACGCACGGGCCACACCAACGCAAGGAGCCGCCATGCAGACCAAGGACCAGCTCATCGACGCCATCCAGCGCATCAATCCCGGCGCCGAGCGCGACTTCCTGAAGCGGTTCGACTGGCACGCCTTGCGCCGCTACCTGGATCACCTGCACATCACGCTCGAGCCTCGCGGACTGGAGAGCCGCTGGAAGCGCCCGGGCGACACAGCCGCCGTCGTGTGGCGGCGGTCGGCGGCCTGACCCCCGCCACCGCCGTCGCACGACCGAGATCGCCGGACGGCGCACGAGGCACGTGCCGTCCGGCTCACGTCGCGGATCGGGTGTGCGTGCGGCCGCTCAGTCCCCTCGCCGCTGCTGGAGCAGCGCGTCGACCTTGCGCTTGAGCAGCCGCACGCGGAGCAGGCTCCGCACGCGGGTGGTGAGCTCGAGCTTGTTCACGGGCTTGGTCAGGAAGTCGTCACAACCGCTCTCGACGGCCCGCTCGAAGTCACCCACCTCGTTCAGCGCCGTCACCATGATGATCACGGTGTCACGGGTGCCCGGCGCGTCCTTCAGCCGGCGGCACACCTCGAAGCCGCTCATGCGAGGCATCATCACGTCGAGCAGGATCAGATCCGGGCGGTGACGAGCCGCGGCCTCCAGGGCCTCCATGCCGTCATGCGCGGCCTCCAGACGGCATCCCAGCGGCTCCAGCCACGCCTGCATCAGCTCCAGGTTCTGCTGGTTGTCATCCACCAGCAGCAGCGTGGCCGCCGTCAGGTCGGTCTCGTCCAGGTCCGCGTCCAACGACTCGCTCAGGTCACCCATGCGAACGCATGCTAGCGGGAGCCGGCACCAGCAGCAGCCGGGCGGCGAGCGCGACGGGGTGCATGGCCTCGGCACCAGTGGCGTGGTGGATCTGATGTCGGCAACTTGTGCCCGGCGCGGCGACCACCGCGTCGGGGGCGCTGCGGATCGGGGGAAAGACGCTCAGCTCGCCGATGCGCAACGACAGCTCATGGCGATGGGCCAGGTAACCGAAGGAGCCAGCCAGTCCGCAGCATCCCGAGTCCAGCACCTGCAGCCGGTCCCCCACCAGTCGACGCAGCAGTCCGGCGCTGCTCTCGACCCCCCACAGCGCCTTCTGGTGACAGTGCCCATGCAGGATCACGGTCTCGATCGGGGCGGGCGCCACCTCGGGACGGATCGGATGACGATCCCACTGCCGGTCGAGGAATGCCTCGACCAGCCACGTGCGTTCCGCCAGGGCACGCAGCCGCGTCCGGTCCACATCCATTTTCAGGTCAAGCCAGTCATCCTTGATCGCGCTCACGCATGATGGCTCCAGCCCGAGGACCGCCACGGCCCCCGTTCGCTCCACCGCTTCCAGCAGCGATCGCGCCGTGCGGGCGATGGTCTGGCGCGCCTCGGCCAGCATGCCCACGCTGATCAGGCTTCGGCCGCAGCAGCCCAACTCGGGCATGACCACCCGGTAGCCGAAGGCCTCCAGCAGCTGCACGGCCAGTCGCCCCAGGTCGGTCTCGCCGTAGGTGGCGAAGCAGTCTGGAAAGAGCAGCACGGTGGGAGCGTTGGGCGCGGCCCGGCTGCCGCGCCGGCGCAGCCAGCGGTCCACCGCAGGTCCGTAGGCAGGCAGGTCACGGTCGGGATGAAACCCAAGCAGGCCCGTGACCACGCGGCGGACCGGTGTCCACGCCAGAGCCGCGTTCGCCAACGGCCACAGGAGCGATCCCAGTCGCTGACTCCGTCGAACTCGACCGAGCACACGCGTGCGCCAGGGCACGCGCCCGCGCCGGGCGAACCCCTGCGCGGCGAACTCGGCCTTGAGCTTGCTGATGTCCACGTTGCTGGGACATTCGCTCTTGCATGCCTTGCAGCTCAGGCACAGGTCCAGCGTGGCCTGGGTGGCCGCATCACGCCAGTCCGGCGAGCCCGGTGAGCCGAACTGGCCGGTGATGGCCAGTCGAAGCGCGTTGCCTCGGCCACGCGTGGCGTGACGCTCGTCGAGCGTGGCCCGGTAGCTGGGGCACATGGTTCCACCCGACTGCACGCGGCGACACAGGCCGGCGCCGTTGCAGGCCTCGACGGCGGCATCGAATCCGTGCTCCCGCTCGTAGTGAAAGAAGGTGTCCACCTCGGGAACCGGCAGGTCACGGTCCGCCGGCTTCACGCGAAGCCGCTCCACGATGGCCTGAGGACGCCCGGTCTCGACCAGGTTGCCGGGGTTCATGCGTCCCTCGGGATCGAACACCTCCTTGACGCGCCGGAAGCCCTCGCAGAGCTCCTTGCCCATCACCCGCTCCAGCAGCGGCGTGCGAACGCGCCCGTCGCCATGCTCACCGCTCAGGGCGCCGCCGTAGGCACTGACCAGATCGGCCACCTCGGTGGCGATGGACACCATCTCGGCACGCCCGCGATCGTCATGGATCCGCACCAGCGGACGGATATGCAGGCATCCCACGCTGGCGTGGGCGTAGTACGCGGCCCGGGTGCCGTGCCGCTCCACGATCGCCCGGAATCCGTCCACGAAGGCGGCCAGCCTGGCCGGATCCACGGCGGTGTCCTCCACGAAGGTCATGGGCTTGCGATCGCCCGGAACACCGTGCAGCAGCGGCTCGCCGGCCTTGCGCAACTTCCATGCGTTGGCCAGTGTGCGAGGATCCTCGTGACGCTGCATGGGCACGCCGGGCAACGCCACCGCCAGCCGGTCAAAGCCCGCCCGAACCGCCTCGATCGAGTCCCCCTGGAACTCCACGTACATCACCGCCCCGAGTCGTCCCGACGCCGGCTGCGGCAGCACCTCGACGTACCGCCGGTACTCGGTGTTGGCCAGCGCCGTCTCGATGACCACGTCATCCACAAGTTCCACGGCGCTCGGACCGCAGGCCAGCATGTCCATCAGGCGGGCCAGCGCCGCCGGAACGCTCTCGAAGCCAGCGATCGCCAGACCCGTGGCGGCGGGCCGGCGCGCCAGGCGCAGCGTGGCGGCGGTGACGGTGGCCAGCGTGCCCTCGCTGCCGCAGACCAGCGTGGCCAGGTTCACGCGGTCGAAGGTTCCGGGCGTGCTGGCGTCGATCTGGGCCAGCAGCAGGTCCACGTTGTAGCCGTCCACGTGCCGGCGGATGCGCGGCACCCGGCGCCCGATCTCCTCACGCAAGGGCAGCACGATCGCCGACAGTCGGCGCGCCATCTCGTGCTGGCGCGGGTCTTGTTCGCAGCTGCCCTCGGCCAGGTGCATGGTGGACCCGTCCGGCAGCACCACGTCGAGCGCCAGCAGGTTCTCGACGGTGCGCCCATGGACCAGACTGCGGGCTCCAGCCGAGTTGTTGCCGATCATCCCGCCGAGCGTGGCATGGCTGCTGGTGGCCACATCGGGGCCGAACAGCAGCCCGTGCGGCGTCAGGGCGGCGTTGAGCTGGTCGAGCGTCACCCCAGGCTCCACAACCGCCGTCATGGCCCCGGGGTCGATGGCGCGAATGCCACGACAGTGAGCCCCGAAGTCCAGCATCACCGCGAAGTTCACGCACTGCCCGGCCAGGCTGGTCCCGCCACCTCGCGGCAGCACCGGAAGGCCTCGTTCGGCGCAGAATCGCATCAGCGGCACCGCCGCCTCGGGGCGGTCCAGGACCACCACGCCGATCGGTTCCACCTGAAAGATGCTTGCGTCGGTGGCGTAGAGCATCCGGTCGTGACGCTCGAACCGGACCTCTCCCACGCCGAGCAGGCGGATCGCCTCGGCCAGTTCCATCCGCTCCCGCTCGGCGTGCGAGAGCACGTGCAGGCGGGCGAGCGAGGAGCCGGCGGAGACGTTGCTCATGGCGACGGGGCGATCGTATCCCCGGTGGCAGCGGGCGGCGCCCGCTCGCCCGGCGCCTCCCGCGTGGGCAGCACGTCCTGCACCCGGTCCACCCGGCGCAGGCCCTCCACGTCCAGTTCGAAGGCGTCTCGCTCGGGCTCCACCGGCTCACAACGCATGCGCCACGTCACGCTTGCGCCTTCGCGCACGCGAGGCCCGGACTCGATCCGACGCTCGGCCGCCACCAGACGGGGATGGTCCTTGCCCGCGAAGGTGCAGATGAAGGTGCCGTGGGTTCCTCGCAGCGTGAAACGGCGGCGATCGTCGTCGATCGACTCCATGCCCGTCACCTCCATCGGGCCAATGTCCGGGTCCATCTCGGACAGGCATCGATCCCACGGCAGCAGCGTCCACGCTGGCTGGGGCCAGGGCATCTCCGCGAATGCGTCCCGCCAGGCCCGGAGGGCCCGGTCACCCACCGGGCGTTCCACCGCGGCACCGCCCTCGGCGTGCCTCGCCCGCAGCTGGCCTTGCGACAGCGTCACCCGCAGACCGCGGCACCAGAACGACAGCGAGGGTCCGTCCACGTCCCACGCCACCACCGCGGGCTCCGCCATGGCCACCGACTCGCGGTCGCCCTCGCGCACCATCACCTGCGTGGTCAACGCCGCGGCCCCGGGTTGTCCGCGCCAGGCCATCCACACCGCGCCGAACGCCTCCGTGGCCGCCGCATCGCCCGCGGCACAGGCCCCGGCCGCGCACGTGGCGAGCATCGCGAGAAGCATCAGCCCTTGGGCGCCGTCGCCAACGAGGCCTCGCTCGCCCGCTTCAGGTCGTCGACCAGCGAAGGCACCAGGCCCACGTGCACATCGGCCACGTTGCCCTGCGGATCGATCACCACCGTGAAGGGAATGCCCTGCACGCCATAGGCCCGGCTCACGGCATCATCGGCGTCGATCAGCGTGGGAAAGGCAAACCCCTTGCTCTTCCAGAACGCACCGATCTTGTCCAGGCGCTCCGCGGGGTCCTTGGCGTTCTCCATGGTGTTGACCGCGAACACCTTGATCGGCTTGCCGCTCTCGGCCGCCCACTTGGCGAACTCGTCGATCTTGGGAAGACCCTTCATGCAGGGTCCGCACCATGTGGCCCAGAAGTCCAGCACCACCACGCTGCCCTTGAGACTGGCCAGGCTGACCTGATTGCCCGCGGTGTCCTGCAGCGTGAAGTCGGGGGCCGCGCCGCCGGTCTCCAGCGTCTCCTCGAGCTTGTCGATCGAGTCCACGCCCTTGCGTCCCTTGGCATCGAAGGCGATCGGCGTGGGCAGGTTGTCGGGATACGACCTGGACGTGACGGCCATGGTCACGGGAATGCGAAGGCCCTCGGGCGCGCCGGGCGGCACGGCCGAGTAGTTGAGCGAGGCCAACCGTCCGCTGGCGGCGTCGAGCTGCACCTCGACCTCGCCCTGCCCTCCACCCCGCAGCAGGATCACCGCACCACGACCCTCGGCTGCGGCGCGCGAACCCACCACCGCGGCTTCCTGCACGAACATCGAGCCCAACGCCGCGGCGGCGGCATCGGCCGTGCCGCCGCGCAGCTGGATCTGCGGCAGCGGCATCATGCTGCCGCCAAACGCCTCCTCCATGGCCTGCATGAGCGTGCCTTCCTTCTTCAGCTTCACGAACTTGCCGGAGACCTCGTCCACCTCGACGTAGAGCTCGTCTCCAAGACGGGTGATCACCACGCCCGGGGCCACCAGCCGCGCGGCCTTCTCGGGGCCGAAGGCGATGGCCAGGTCCTGCGTCTGGTCGGCACCGGGGATCTTGATCGTGAGCTTGACCTGATCCTCCACGGCGGCAGGATCGGTGTAGGCCTTCACCAGCGCGGCCAGCGACGCCTTGCCGCGTGCGACCGCCTCGGCGCTGGTGTCCTCGGGCGTCCAGCCGGCGCTGAGCGGCTTGACGTCGGCGAACATCGGCGGCACATCCATCGGCGCATCCACGGGCGGCGGACCGCCCTGCGGCATCCCCGCCGGCGGCGCCAGGCTGCCGTCCTGGGCCATGGCGATCGAGGAACTCAGGAGCAGGGCCAGGACAGGTCGCGCGTGCAGCATGATGGACTCCGTGGCCCCGCAGGGCCCAAGCCGCGCCCGCCGTCCACCCAGGGCTCACTTCCGCAGCGAACCGAATCGGGGCAGCGATCTCTCGGGGAGCGAAGCGAGCAAGGAGTGTACCGGGCGTCCGCTCACCGGTTCGACCGCATCCGGCATGACCTGACTGAGCGGAACCAGCACGAATGCCCGCGCAGCCATTCGGGGGTGCGGAACCTGCAGCCCCGGCTCCCGAAGCACGCACTGGCCGTACAGCACCAGATCCAGGTCGATGATCCGGGGACCGCCCGAGCCTCCCTTCTCGCGGCAACGACCCATCGCACGCTCGATCGAGAGCAGCCCCCCGAGCAACGCTCGCGGCGGATGGTCGCTGGTTCCCACCGCCACCGCGTTCAGGAACGCCTCGCCATCGCCGGGTCTCTCGGGCGATGTCTCGAACGCGTCGCTGCATCGCAGGTCGCCCAGCCAACCGTCACGCTCAAGCCGCACGATCGCCTCGCGAAGGTTCGCAAGCCGATCGCCGAGGTTGCTTCCCATCGCCACGGCCACGCCGGGCCACGCATCAGGCATGGCCCCGCGACTCCCAGATGAACGGCACGAGGAAGTCCGAGGGATCCTGCACCGCAAGCCGTACCAGCGCCAGCGCGGTCTTGGCCGCGCGGTCACGCACGGCGGCCCGCTCGCCTGGGTACTGGAATCGACGCACCCCGGCAAAGCCTGGCCCGCTCACCCCGATGAACACCGTGCCCACGGGCTTGTCTGTGCTGCCGCCCGATGGCCCGGCGATGCCGGTGATGGAAGCCGCCCAGTCCGCGCCCAGGCGCGTGCGGACCCCTCGGGCCAGTTCATCCGCCACAGGTTCGCTCACGGAACCGTGCGTCGCGAGCGTCTGCGGCTGCACGTCGCACAAGTCACGCTTGGCCTCGTTGGCATAGCACATCACGCCTCCACGAAACCATGCGCTTGATCCGGACTCGGCGGTCACCAGCGAGCCCGCCAGTCCGCCCGTGCAGCTCTCGGCAAGAGCCAGCGTCTGTCCCCGCGCCTGCAGGCACGTGCCCAGAGCCCCGGCCAGCGTGACCGCCCCACGGGCGAAGGCATAGGGCCGCCAGATCCGGTCGATCTCGGCCAGTTCCGACTCCATCGCCTCGGGCGTGGCAGCCTCGTCCCGCCCTCGCACACGGGCCGTGACCACCGATCCACTCGCCGTGGTGCCCACGAGCGGATTTCGATCCCGCCGCATGCGATCACCGAGCCGGTCCGCCAGAAAGCTCTCGCCCTGACCGAAGGCGTGCACCAGGCCCGTGGCAAGCGCCAGGCGGGGCAGTCCCGGCCGAACGAACCGCTCGAACATGGGCTGCATCTCGCGAGGCGGTCCGGGCAGGCACCAGACCTGAGCGTTGCCGATCCTCGCACCAAGGCCCGGCGCGGTGCCCAGGTCATTGGGCACGCACGTGGCCCCTTGCGGTCGCTGTGCCTGCCTGAGATTGCCCGAGGGCATGGGGCGTCCCCGGTCACGGAACCATCGATGCAGCGCCGCCACGGCCGCTTCATCCGTCTCCAGCGGAACGCCGCCCATGGCGTCGGCGAGCGCCTCACGCGTGAGGTCGTCGGCGGTGGGACCCAGTCCACCCGTCACCAGCACCACATCCGCGGCGGCCGCCAGTTCACCCAGCGCCTGGGCCTGCAGCAGGCGATCGTCGGGCACCAGACGGAACTGCACGCACGGCACGCCGTGATCCGTCAATTGCTGGGCCAGCCAGCGGGCGTTGGTGTCCAGGGTCTGGCCCAGCGCCAACTCGTCACCGATGGAGAGGATCGCCGCCCTCATCCGCCCTCTCCACCATGCGACTGCCGCACGATCCAGAGGTAGTTGTCCTTGAAGAAGCCCGCGAAGCGGGCACGCATGGCGTCCGCCGGTTTCTGCTGCGGATCCCAGAGGCCAGCGTGCTTCCAGCCGCCCTTGAGCCAGCCGTCGCGGATGAACGACAGATGGGCCGGATCGGCAAGCGATCGCGGACCCTCAGGCGTCTGCACCTCGGGCCACGCGTCGAAGCGCTCCAGCCAGGCCCGCAGCTGCGGATCCTGCACATCCCGGGCGGTCACCGCGCCAGCCACCCCGCGGGGGAAAGCCGGATGCGCCGCGATGCACGCCCACGCTTCGCGCATGGCCTCATGACAGTCCATGGCCATGGCGTTGAACAGGATCGGGATGAAGGGACGCATGGCCGGATCCGCAAAGGCCGGCGGGCTGGCGTCGGCGAACGGATCCACGGCGTCGATGAAGCGATCGCCCTCGGCGGCGTAGAGCGACTGCATCACCGGCATGCGGCGCAGCTCGAAGCGGCGCGGTCCGCCCGACTCGCCGGCATGCAACTGCCAGAGCCGCTGGGCGTCTGGACTCAGGCAGAACGCCACGAAGCGGGCGGCCATCTCCGGATGCGGAGGGTTGCGCAGCACCGCGATCGGATCGGGATCCACCGCGCTCTCTCCCCGAGGCGCGACGAACTGCACGCGATCACGATCGGGATGCTCACCCCGCGCCCGGGCCGCGTCGGCGATCACCTGCGCCTGGAAGCGTCCGTAGAAGTCGATGCTCACGGCCATGGCCGCATCGCCGCTGGCCACGTCGATCGGGCCTCGCGTGCTGCTGGGTGCAAACGTGCGTGCGTTGGCCGCGGCCCTTCGCAGGATCGCCATGCCCTCGAGCCAGCCCACCCGCTGCACGATGCTCTCGAACGCCGTGAGCACGCTGCCGGACTGCGCGGGATTGACCATGGCCAGCCACCCGCGCAGGCGAGCGTCGGCCAGATCCGACCAGCGCGTGGGTGACGGCACGCCCAGGCGGTCGAGCACGTCCTGGTTCCAGACGATGCCGAAGGTGGAGAGCGCCACGCCGTACCACCATCCATCCGGGTCGTAGAGACGCTGGCCCGCCAGCGTTCCACCCGCGTAGCAGCCGCGCACCACGCTCTCGGGCAGCATGAGCGGCTGCAGGATGGGCTCGCTTCGCTCCTGACCATCCACCACCACCGTCACGGGCCGCTTGAGGGTGTCGAACTCGTAGCTGCCTCCGCCGAACACCAGGTCGGCGTCGCCGCCCACCGCAAGCCCCTGCCGCAACCGGGACTCCCAGGCGCTGGTGAGGGCCCGCCGGATCTCCACCGTGCCACCCGGCGTGCTCCAGACCACCTCGGCGGGCTCGCCGTGATGACGCTCGTGCCACGCCCGGAATGCCAGCGAGAATTCGTGGCGAATCTGCTCGTTGTGCGGCGTCACGATGATCACGCGACGCGTGGGGTCGGTTGCGGCCGCATCGGTCTCCACGCTGCGGGGCTTCAGCAGCAGCGGCGCCGCCAGAAGCGCCACGAAGGCCACCGCGAAGGGCCAGAGCCGGCTCACGCCACCATCCGGGCGTCGATCGCCTCGGCCAACTGGTCCCGCAAGGCACGGGCCGCCTCGGCCACCGCGTCCTGCCACGCGCCCGGTGAAGTCTCATGCGCGTAGATCACCGATCGGCTGGCCGTGATCAGCGCACCCTGTCCCCGTGCGTCGAAGCAGGCCAGCGCATCATTCAGGCCGCCCCCTTGGGCTCCGAATCCCGGAACCAGGAACGGCGTGTGCGGCAGGCGCCCCCGCAGGGAACGGGCATCCGACACCTTGGTGGCCCCCACCACGGCGCCAAGCGAGCTCCATCCGGATTCGCCTCGATGCATGGCGCCCGCCAGGGCCACCTCGTCGCCGACCATCTCCGCCACGCTGCGACCGTCGGCCAGTCTGGGCGCCTGCACGGCGTCTCCGGTGGCGTTGCTGGTGCGAACCAGCGCAAACACGCCAAGGCCTGCCTTCAGGAACGGGTCGTAGGCATCACGCCCCAGGTAGGGGCTGGCCGTCACGAAGTCGCAGCCACACGGCGCCACGGCGGCCGCGTAGTGCTCGCTGCTGATGCCGATGTCGCCGCGCTTCCAGTCCAGGATCACGAGGAAGCGTCCTCGCGCCGCCTGCAGGCAGTGCTCCAGCGCCGCCACGCCGGCACTGCCCCAACGCTCGAAACAGGCGCTCTGAAACTTGACGGCGGCGGCGGCTGGCTCGACCGCGTCGAGCACCTGCAGGCACCAGGCCTGGATGCGAGCCACGGGCGTGGCCCCGACCACGCCGGTCGGCAGCCGCTCCAGCACCGGGTCCAGGCCGATGCATGCGGGACCGCCGCGGGCTCGAACCCACCAGGTCAGTGCGTCTGCGGGATGGGTGGGTCGGCTCATGCGATCGGATCCTACCCATGGCGCGGTTGCCATCCGCGGGTTCCCTACCATCGCCACCATCACATGGACACCCACGAACCATCGCCACGCGCGCTGCACCTGGATCGCCAACGGGGATTGCACGTGACCTTTCACGATGGCACGACCGCGTTCCTCTCGATCGCCCTGCTGCGACGCATGAGTCCCAGTGCCGATGCCCGAACGGAGCGGGAGGCCATGCAGAGCAACCCGCTGCACGTGCTGTCACCTCGGGCGGCGGCTGGCGGTCCGCTTGTGGCCACGGGCGCCGAGCTGGTGGGCAACTACGCCGTGCGGATCCGCTTCTCGGATGGTCACGAGACCGGCCTCTACGCGTGGGCATTGCTTCGGGAGCTGGCCCGCTCGGCCCCCCAGCAGGATCCCGGCGCAACGCACGGTGCAGCATCGGGTTGAGCCGGCACGGTCCGCCCGCATCGCTTCACCTGACCTGAAAGTTGCAGGCCCGAACAGGTGCTGGCCGATGTCCTCTGCACCGCCGCGGCGGCCAACCCAGCATCTTTCTCCCCTCCGCCCCGCCGACACGCTTTGCATCGGCGGGGTTTTCACGTTCTGAGCGCCCCCGTGGTACCCCATGGCCATGCTCCCGATCGCCCTGCTGCTGCTTCTGCTCACGCCACCGCCCTTCCTGAGAGAGGGACCCGCCACCATCGACGAGCAGGTCACCGCGGTCTCCACGCCGACGCCACCGTTTCGCATCGCGATCCTTCCCGATCGCACCACGGGACGCGATTGGGGCTTGCCGTACCTGCAGGCCGCCGTGGATGACCTGAACCGGATCCAGCCCGACGCGGTCTTCACGGTGGGTGACATGATCCAGGGCTACACGCGCGACCCGGCCGAGTGGACCCGGCAGGCCGACGAATGGAAGGCGATCACCGATCGCCTTCGCATGCCGCTGCTGCCCGTGGCCGGAAACCACGATGTGATCAGCGGAAGTCGTGTGGGCGGCGACGACACCTTCGGCCGCCTGTACCTGGAGCGATTCGGCCCGCTCAAGTACATGGCGGAACTGGAGGGGGCGACCGTGATCGCCATGTTCAGCGACGAGACCTTCGGGCAGGGCGGCGTGCAGCTGGGCGACGCGCAGATCGGCTGGCTGCGAACGCAGCTGGAGCGGGCCCGGGCCCGCGGCAAGCCGATCGTGATCCTGATGCATCGCCCGCTGTGGCGCACCGGCACCGTCAACTGGTTCGAGCGGGTGCATCCGTTGCTGGCCGAGGCCGGGGTGGACCTGGTGCTGGCCGGACACTTTCACAGCATGCAGGACGAGGGCACGCGAGACGGCGTGCGGTACACCATCGTGGGCACCTGCGGCGGCAGCATCGATCAGCACCCGCTCGCCGGGCAGTTGCAGCACATCTCGCTGGTGCAGCTGCAGCCCGATGGCTCGGTGGAGGTGTTCCATCAGCCCGTGGGCATGACGCTGCCCGTGGACTTCGTCACCCGGCAGGACCAGGACCGCGTGCACGCCCTTCGGCAGGGACCAGGTGCCGTCAAGCTGGAAGGCGCCCTGCCCGATCCCACCGACGCGGCATCGTCCGGCACGGGCCAGATCACGGTGGTGCTGACGAATCCGATCGATGTTCCGGTTGAGGTGACGTTGGCGCCCTACACGCATCCAGAGCCCTGGCCGGTGGAGGGGCACGCCTTCGTGAGCCGCACCGCGATCGATGCCTTCAATCCCCACACGGTGGACGCCGACACGCCCTACCGCATGACGTCGCCCGCAAATCCCGTGACAGTGTCGCCGGGCGAGACGCTTCGCCTTCCGCTGCAGTTCACCTGGCCACGGACCAGGGAGCCCGTGCCGCCTCCAACGTTCCGGGTGCAGCTCACGTTCACCGACTCCAAGGGACGCCGCGTGCCCGTGTTCGTGTGGGAGCGACCCGACGTGCAGCGAACGGTCATCCTGTCGAGAGGATCCCAAGACCAGCCGCCCACCGATGGCCTGGCATGGCCGCTGCATGCGTGGAGGCCCAGCGCCTACGACACGCTTGAGGCCGATCCGACCATGCAGGCCTGGCTTGCCGCCGACGGCCAGACGCTTCACCTGGCCCTGCATGTGCCGGACCAGTTGCCCGTGGGCGCAGCGCCGGCCGGCACCTCATCGCAACGGCGCGAGCGTGATCCCTCGGCCGACGCCATCCGCGTGGAGTGGACTGACGCCGACGGAGCGGCGTGGGTGCTCGCCGAGCCCTTCACGCCCTTCACCAGCAGCTCACGGCCGGACGGCGAACTCGAACTTCAGGCACGCCGCCTGCCCGAGGGTGGGTGGCGGGCCACCCTGGCGATTCCGCTTGCCCACGGCGTCCCAGTCACGCTGAACGTGGGCGTGGCCGACAACGATCAGACCTACCACACGCAGTGGCGGTGGCTGGCACCAGTCGGCCATCCGGCCCGGTGCATCGAGCCCTGATGCCTGAACAGGCTGAATTTGGTGCAGCCTTGACGGGACCGCCCCGCGCAGGCTTCAATGTGACGAGGGCTCCGTCCGGAGCCACTCAAGGAGACACACCCATGAAGCGATCGATCCTCGTCCTCGGCACCGCTGCCCTGCTCACCCTGGTCGCCTGCGGCGACTCAGGCTCCGGCTCCACCAAGAAGATGAACGTGCGGCAGCAGGACACCAGCAAGCAGGCTGGCGCCCCCAGCGCCGACGCCGGCACCATGAAGATGCAGGAAGGCCAGAAGCCCTGAGCGATCAGGCCGGAGGGCCCAGCACGCTCCGGTGACGCTTGACCCATTCCAGCGCGCCCGCGCTCACGCGGTGCTCATCAGCGCCAGCGTGAGCCAGGTGCTCCTGGATGGCGGCGTACAGCAGTCGGCACGCGTCGCGTGGATTCCCCGCCCGTTCCAGGGCCTCCTCCACGCGCGACCGGCCCACGGACGACTCGAAGAGTTCCTCGACCTTGAGGGGCGGTCGTCCGGGAGCGGTTGCGGTCCGCAGCCGCGTGTCGCAGAGGTCCGCCAGCATGGAACCGGTCCACTGCAGGCGCTCGACCACGTTCTGCTTGTCCAGGCGAGCACCACGATGAAAGTCGCCGCCCTCGCGAGCGGCCATCTCGCCCAGTTCGCGCGGCAGCAGCAACTTCACCGCCAGCCCATGATGCTGCAGGAAGCGGCTCGAGAGCATGGGCCAGACCAGTGATCGCATCCGGGCGGGATCACCCGCCACGCACGCTGGCTCGTCCACGCGGTCCACCAGGATGGCCAGGCTGCCGTAGTCCACCGACTGCAGCACGCGCACCAGCCGATCCACCATGGCGTAGCGGGCGTCCTCACCCCGGTCCTGCGGCAGCGAAGTCTCGATCACTTCCAGTGGAAGGCCGTGCAGGCTGCCCCGCCAGCGGGCGGCGTCGCGGCCCAGCACACGGATCGATCGAACGAGACGGCGCGCCACGCGTCCCACGCGGGCCCGTCGCAGCACCCAAACCCAGCCCAGGGCCAGGCCGCATGCCGCCAGCAGCATCGCCGGAACCAGCCATGACCACTGCGGCGGACGGCCCGAGCTCATCACGCCCATCGCGGCCGCAACCGCCAGCATGGCGGCGCTCCAGTTTCCGGCCAGCGTGGCCCCGCTGGATCCCCCCACGCCCAGCGAACCGCGCAGGCGCCAGGTGCGACGCACCGCCGCCGAGGGATGGTCGTACACCACCTGCAGCAGCAGCAGGTCGCGTCGAACCGCCTTGGGTGCCCGCCGAAGCCGGGATCGAAGCGATCGCTCCTGCAGCAGGTTCGCCTCGGGCATGCCCAGCACCTGGTCCACCAGCCGCGGCACCACCCGGTGCAGCACGG
>JBJOGW010000079.1:0-107155 GCA_046048055.1 Planctomycetota bacterium | reverse complement strand
GGCTACGAGGCCCTGAACATGGGCGGCAGCAGCTACGGCAAGTTCGACAAGCGCATCTACACGGATCTCTGCAGCGATCACCCGATCGACCTCTGTCGCTATCAGGTCCTCAACTGCTACGGCGGCCGCAGCGGCCTGATCAACTCGGGCGGCGCCAGCAGCGGCGCCGGCGATCTGGCCGAGGCCGTGCGCACCGCAGTCATCAACAAGCGCGCGGGCGGCATGGGCCTGATCAGCGGCCGCAAGAGCTTCCAGCGCCCCATGAAGGAGGGCGTGGAACTGCTGAACGCCATCCAGGACGTGTACCTGGATGCCGGGGTCACGGTGGCATGAGGTGGGCCCGCCGGTTGGCCGCCGCGTTGCTGGCCACCGCCGCGGCCTGCAGCTCGCCGTCGCCGCGGTCCGACGCCGCGGGCCGTCCGGGCATGGACGCGCCTGCCTTCGAGTTGCGGCTGGCCAGTTCGCAGGAACGCGAAGGCTGGACCGAGATGCCGGTGCGAGGCGGCGGCTCCCTGCTGGTGGCCGCGCAGCCGCTGCTCACGCCAGCCGCCGTGGACAATGCCGCGCGATCGGCCCGCGGCGACTCGCTCATCCTGAACGTGCGGTCCTCCAACCGCGGCGTGCTCCAGGCCGCCACCAGTGACCACATGTACAAGCCGGTGGTGTTCCTGATGGACGGGCAGGCCGTCTACATGGCGGTGCTGGGCATGCCCCTCAGCCGGCAGGTGGCCATCCGGATCGGACCCGACGGGCTCACGTCGGACGAGGCCGACGCCTGCATCGAGGCCGTGCGACGCGCCGGCCGCTGAGGCTCAGGCGCCTGCGGCCCGCTGCAGTTCGGCCTGTCGGGTCGGCTTGACCGGGCGGGCCGCCTCGCTCTGCCTGCGGAACTCCTCGGCGTCCATCACGTCCTCGCCAAAGCGGACCAGCCGCAGCGAGTTCGCGATCACGAAGATGTAGGCCGCGGCCTGGTAGAAGGGCGTGATCCAGATCTGGATCTGACCGGTGGCGGCCAGGGCCAGGCCCACGATGGCCAGCACCAGGGCCGCCGCGATGTTCAGTCCGATCACGCCCTTGGCCCGTCGCGCCAGTTCGAGCAGGAATGGCACGTTCCGGAGGTCGTCGTTCATCAGGGCCACGCCCGCGGAATTCGTGGCGATGTCGCTGCCCGAGAGTCCCATGGCCACGCCCACGTCGGCACTGGCCAGAATGGGTCCGTCATTGATGCCGTCGCCCACCACCAGCGTGCGGTGGCCCTTGCGGATCAGGTATTTCAGTTCCTCGTGCTTTTCCTCGGGAAGGCACTCGGCCTCGATGGCGTCCACCCCCACGGCCTGGCCCACGCGTGTGGCCACGCCGAGGCGGTCTCCGGTGAAGATGCACACCTTGCGAACGCCCAGCTGCCGCAGCCGCGTGATCACGTCGGCGGCGTTGCGGCGCAACTTGTCCTCCAGGCCCACGGCCCCCAGGTAGCGGTCGCCCACCATCACGTGCACGCCGCTCATGCCCTCGATGCGCTCGCTGGCCCGGGTCACCTCGGCGGCCAGTGATGGTTGCAGCTCGACCAGCCATGCGCCGCGGCCGGCGCGCACCGTTCCGTCGGGAGTGACGGCGCTCACGCCGCGCCCGTGCATCTCCTGGTAGTCGCTGATGGCTCGCGGCTTCAGCCGCGCCTTCTCGGCGGTCTCCAGGATGCTCCGGGCCAGTGGGTGGTTGCTGCTCTGCTCCGCGTCTGCCGCGGCCTGCAGCAGCACCGCCGGATCCACGCCTTCGGCGGGCGCCAGCCGGCTCACGCTGAACTTGCCCGTGGTCAGCGTGCCGGTCTTGTCCAGCACCACCGTGTCCACCGTGGAGGCGCTCTCGAGCGTCCGCGTGTTCTTGACCATGATGCCCAGCCGCGCTGCCGCCGCGAACGCCGCCACCATGGCCGTGGGATAGGCAATCAGCAGGGCTCCGGGGCAGGTCACCACCAGCACCGTGATGGCCCGTTCCGCCGCCTGTCCGCGGATCTCGGCGCTGGCGCTCTTGCTGGTGAAGAACCAGACCAGCGCCGCCACCATCAGCACCACGGGCACGTAGGCGCCCGCCAGCCGCTCGATCAGTTCCTGTCGCTGGGTGCGGGCGTTCTCCGCCTCGCGGATCAGCTTCTCCACCTTGCCGATGGTGCTCTCGCCGGCGACCGCGGTCACCTCGACGTCGATCTGCCCGGTCAGGTTGCTGGTGCCCGCGTACACCGGCGTGCCGGTTGTGGCCTCGACCGGCACCGCCTCGCCCGTCAGGCTGGCCTGATTGATGCTGGTCTGGCCGCGCAGCACGCGACCGTCCACCGGCAGATTCTCGCCGGGACGCACACGCACCACCTGCCCCACGCGAAGGGCTCCCAGGCTGGTCTCCCGCTCGCTGCCGTCGGCGTCCACCACGCGGGCGATGTCGGGCGTGAGTTCCACCAGGTCGCGGATCGCGCGCTGCGCGCCCCACGCCGTGCGGCTGAGCACCAGTTCGCTCAGCCACAGGAAGAAGGCCAGAAACCCCGCAGCCAGATAGAGGTTGTTGGCCAGCGCCGCCAGCACGGCCAGGCTGGCCAGTGCGTCGCTGCTGGGTCGCCCCACGCGGATCTCCTGCAGCGCCCCGAACGCCAGCGGGGCCACCAGAATGATCGCCCCGATCGCGGCCGGGATCTGGGCCACCTGCGGCTGCAGCCCGGCCAGCTCGCCGATCCAGCTCGAGAGCAGCAGGGTGCCACCCGCCAGGGCCACGAACAGTCGCCGTTCCAGCCGTTCGCCGCCCGAGAGATCCTTGCGTTCCTGCGAGCGGGTGAGGGCGGTGGGGGCGATCTGGCTCATGCGTGGAATCCTGAACGATCAAGGCTAGCAGGGGGAGCCGGCTGCCGGCTACGGACCCGCCTGACGCCGGTTCACGCCGTGGCCCGTGCGTCAGTCGATGCGCTCGTTTCCGGCCACGCGTCCCATCAGGTCACGCAGCGCCGCGGCAGGCGACTGGCCCTGAAAGAGCACGCGCTGCACGGCGTCGATGATCGGCGTCTCCACGCCCAGCTCACGGGCCCGTGCGTGCAGCGATCGCGCCGTCTCCACGCCCTCCACCACGCTCCGCGTGGCGGCCAGCGCGCGCTCCAGCGGCTCGCCGCGGCCGATGGCCTCGCCGAGCGAGCGGTTGCGGCCCTCGGGACTGAAGCATGTGGTGGCCAGATCGCCCACGCCGCTCACGCCGAAGAGCGTCTGCGGTCTGGCACCCAGAGCCACGCCGAGCCGCACCAGCTCGGCCAGGCCGCGGGCCAGCAGGGCGCTCTTGGCGTTGAACCCCAGCCCCAGGCCATCGACCATGCCGGCGGCCAGCGCGATCACGTTCTTGGCGGCACCGGCCACCTCCACGCCCACCGGATCGTCGCTGGTGTAGATCCGCAGCCACGGTTGACTGAAGATCGACTGCACGCGTGCGGCCCAGGCCGGGTCGGCGCTGGCCGCCACCATGATCGCCGGCTTGTGCAGGGCCAGCTCGTGCGCGATCGTTGGGCCGCTCAGCACCGCCATGGGTCGCTGACCCACCGCCGCCCTCAGCACCTCGGTGGGCCGCATGCCGGTCCCCACCTCCACGCCCTTGGTCACGGTGACCATGCCGACGCCCGCCGGGGTGTCCGCAGCCAGGCGCGTCCAGGTGGCGCGGGCGAACTGCGAGGGAATCGCGCTCACCAGCATGGTGGCGTCACGCAGGACCTCGCCCGCGATCTCGCTCACGCGCACGCTCGCGGGCAGCGTCAGATCCGCCAGCCGTTCGCTGCGCCGCGTCGCTCGCAGCATCGCCGCCTGCCCCGGCAGCGGGCACCAGATGGCCGCGTCGTGCCCGCTGCTGGCGGCGATGGCCGCCAGCACCAGCGCCATCTGTCCATCACCGGCGATGGCCACGCGCTCGCCCACTCACTCCTCCTCGAATCGGGCCTCGACCATTCGAACCAGGGCTTCCATGGCGGCCTGCTCATCCGCGCCTTCGGTCTCGATCTCGATCTCGGTGCCCGCGGTGCAGGCGAGCATCAGCATCTGCATCACGCTCTTGCCGTCCACCAGTTCGCGGCTGTCGCCGCGGCGCACGCGCACCTCGCTCGAGAAAGCGGCCGCGGCGCTGGCAAAGGCCATTGCGGGGCGGGCGTGCAGGCCAAGCCTGTTGCGGATGACCGTTCTTCGCTGCAGCAACGGTTCACCGTGCGGATGGGCTGGCGTCAGCCTCGTCGAGCAGGGTGACCACGTCGGCCACGGTCCGTGCCTGCTTGAGGAACTTGCGGAACTGCTCCTGGTTGAGCGTGCTGAACAGGCTCTCCATGGCCTCCAGGTGCGCCGCCGGCTGATCCTCCGGAGAGACCAGCAGGAAGATGGCGTGCACGGGCTGCCGGTCCAGGGCGTTGAAGTCCACGCCCGCCGCATGCACACCCACCGCGGCCACGCACCGCTTGACCTCGGGGGTCTTCACGTGGGGCACCGCCACGCCATGCCCAAAACCCGTGCTTCCCTTCTTCTCTCGCTTCACCACGGCCTTCAGGAACTCGGCCTTCAGGGCCGGCTTGAACGCGCCAGCCTTGGCCAATGCCTCCAGCAACTCGCCGATGCATTCGTCCCGCTTTGCGGACTTCAGGTTGGGAACGATGGCCTTCTCGAGAACGAGGTCCTTGAGCTTCATGGAGGTTCGTGTGGGTGGGGGCGAGGGAGGAACTCAGGAGCCGGCTTCGCCGCCGGCGTGCTTGTGGTTTCGAAGCCGGTCCTTGTGATCCGTCAGTTGCCGGACGCCCCGATCCAGGACCAGGTCGACCGCGGCGTAGAGATCGTCATGATGGGCGTTGGAGATGAAATCATCGTGGTGCTCGATGTCCAGGATGAGTTCGGCGTGGAACCCGTGCCGAGGGTCCTTCTCGAGCACGAAGTCCACCTGCTGCAGGCCGTCGAAGTGACGCTGCAGGCGGTCGCACTTCCCACGGATGAACGTGTCGATGGCCGGGGTGATGTCAAGATGCTTGCCGGTGATGGTGACTTGCATGGAACCTCCTTGGGGGTTGAACCGCCCTTGCGTGTGAAGGCAGGCTACGGTTCACGGGAACGGCCCACAAGGAAGCCGTTTCAGCCTTCATGAAACCGGCCGTTCAGCCCCTCGTGGGGGCCGAAGGTCCGGGACGCTGTCCGCCGTGGCGGATCCACCTGGCCACGCGTGTCACCGCGTCGGGCAGGGCCTCGAGTTCCTGCTCGAACACCCTTGTGGCCAGCGCGTCAGCCGTGTCGCCCGGCAACACGGGGCAGGTGCGCTGCAGGATGGCGGCTCCGTGGTCATAGCGGTCGTCCACCCAGTGGACCGTGCAGCCGGACTCCCGGTCGCCGGCGTCCAGCACCGCCTGGTGGACATGATGCCCCCACATGCCGCGGCCCCCGTGGCGGGGCAGCAGAGCGGGATGGATGTTGATGCAGCGGTCCGCCCAGGCACGCACGCGGAACAGTCGCAGGTAGCCGGCCAGCACCACCAGTTCGGCGCCCGCCGCCTGAAGCGTCCCGTCCAGCCTGTCATCCAGCGTGTGCGCGGGATCGCGCGGCACCTCGGTCACCGCAAGGCCTCGCGCCCGGGAGCGTTCGATCGCCGTCACCCCGGGCCGCGTGGATGCCACCAGCACCACGCGTGCCGGCACCAGGCCTCGCTCGATCCGATCCTGCAGGTTCATCACCGAGCGACCGCCGCCCGACACCAGGCAAGCCACGCGCAGCGGATCGCCGCTCATGGCCGCTCGGTCACGGTGGGTGGCGAGCGAAAGTCGATCGTCCGGCCCGCACCGTCCACGGCCACCATCTTCACGCTTGCCTCGGTCACGTCCACCTCGCCGCCTCCGGCCCAACGGGTGGCCTGCACCCGCACCGCCACGGTGATGCTGCTGCGCCCCATCGCCATCGCCTGCGTGAACAGGGTGAGCGTGTCGCCCACGTGCACCGGCGCCTTGAACTCCACGCGATCCATGCACACGGTGACCCAACGGTGCACGCCATGTCGACGCGTCTCCAGGTAGGCCGCCTCGTCGATCAGGCTCAGGATGAAGCCGCCGAAGACGGTGCCCTGGTGATTGGCGTCGCCGGGTTGGGCCACGCGGCGCAGGGCCAGGTAGGGCGCGGGATCGGACATCGGCGGCGAGTGTAGGGGTGTGTCTCAGGCCTTCGCAGCGGCCTTGCGACGGCGGGACACGGCGGGATGGGCCGGCCGTGCCGGCAGCATGCGGCGCAGGTAGGCCCCGGTGAAGCTGCTCGGGTGCACCGCCAGCTCCTCGGGCGTGCCGAAGGCCACCAGCGTGCCACCCCGGTCGCCGCCCTCCGGGCCCAGGTCCACGATCCAGTCGGCGCACTTCACCACGTCCAGATTGTGTTCGATCACCACCAGCGTGTGGCCAGCGTTGGCCAGTCGCTGCAGCACCTCCAGCAGCTTGCGCACGTCATCGAAGTGCAGGCCGGTGGTCGGCTCGTCGAGCACGTAGAGCGTGGTGCCTGCCGCACGGTTGCCGAGTTCGGTGGCCAGCTTCACGCGCTGCGCCTCGCCGCCCGAGAGCGTGGTGCTGGCCTGGCCCAGCTGCATGTAGCCCAGGCCCACGTCGCGCACGCAGGCCAGCATGTCCCGGATTCGGGGATGGGCGTCGAAGAACGACACCGCGTCCTCCACCGTCATGTCCAGCACCTCGGCGATGCTGCGGCCCTTGAACCGCACGTCGAGCGTCTCGCGGGCGTATCGCGTGCCCTTGCAGGTCTCGCAGGCCACGAACACGTCAGGCAGGAAGTGCATCTCGATCTTTCGCACACCCTGGCCCTGGCAGGCTTCGCACCGTCCGCCCTTCACGTTGAAGCTGAAGCGCCCGGGTTCGTATCCCCGCGCCCGGCTCTCCGGCACGGTGGCGAACAGCTTGCGAATGTCGTCGAACACGCCCGTGTAGGTGGCCGGGTTGGAGCGAGGCGTGCGCCCGATGGGACTCTGATCCACCTCGACCACGCGGTCCAGGCCCTTCAGTCCGGTCACGCGCTCGTGCGAGGCCGCCGAGACCTTGCTTCCGTGCACGACGCGCTGCGCCGCCTTGAGCAGGATCTCGTTCACCAACGTGCTCTTGCCGCTGCCGCTCACGCCGGTCACGCACACGATGCCGCCCAGCGGAAAGGCCACGTCGATGCCCTTGAGGTTGTTGGCACGGGCCCCCTTCACGGTGATGGCACGGTCCACGCTCATCGGCCGACGCTGCGCCGGCACGTCCACGCGCCGGTCGCCACGCAGGTACATGCCGGTCAGGCTCCCGGGGCAGGCCGCGACCTCCTCCGGTGATCCCTGCGTCACGATGGTCCCCCCGTGCCGACCGGGACCCGGGCCCACGTCCACCACATGGTCGGCGGCGCGGATGGTGTCCTCGTCATGCTCCACCACGATCACCGTGTTGCCGATGTCGCTCAGCCGTCGAAGCGTGGCCACCAGGCGATCGTTGTCGCGCTGGTGCAGGCCGATGGTGGGCTCGTCCAGCACGTAGCACACGCCCACCAGGCCGCTGCCCACCTGCGTGGCCAGTCGGATGCGCTGGGCTTCACCGCCCGAGAGCGTGCCGCTGGCCCGATCGAGCGTCAGGTACTCCAGCCCCACGCTTCGCAGGAACCCCAGTCGCGCCCCGATCTCCTTCAGGATGGGCTCGGCGATACTGGATTGCGCCGCGGTCAGCTGCAGCGATCCGAACCACGCGGCCGCCCGCTCCACGTTCATCGCGGTGGCATCGGCCACGCTGCAGGGGCGATCGCCACCCTTCACCTTCACCGCCAGGCTCGAGGGCCGAAGCCGAGCTCCACCGCATGCGCGGCAGGGGGCGGCGTGCATGTAGTCCAGCAGTCGCTCCTTCACGAACTCGCTCTCGCTCTCCGTGTAGCGCCGCTTCAGGTTGGGAAGCACGCCCTCGAACCGGGCACCAAGCCGCGCCGCCTCGTCCTCGGGAATGCCTTCCATCAGGTACCGACGCACGCGCGCTGGAAGCCGGCTGAAGGGCATGTCGGTGGGCACGTCGAAGAACTTGCAGAAGCCCCGCAGCAGGCGGCTGTAGTAGATGTTCATGCGGCGGCCGTTGCGGCGCCACGGCTCGATCGCACCCTCCGCGACGCCCAGGTCCGGGTCCGACACCACCAGCGACGGGTCGAACTCCTGCACCTGCCCCAGGCCCGCGCAGTCGGGGCAGGCCCCCTGTGGCGAGTTGAACGAGAAAAGCCTCGGCTCCAGCTCGTCCAGGGCGCACTCCGGGTGGTCCGGGCATGCGAACCGCTCGCTGAACCGGTGCTCCACCCAGCCGGTTCCGTCCTCGACCAGCGCCACGCATCCGCCTTCGCCCAACTTGAGCGCGGTTTCCACGCTCTCGGCCAGGCGCTGGCGATCCTCGGCCCGGGGCATCACGCGATCCACCACCGCCTCGATGGTGTGCCGCTCGTAGCGGCCCAGCCCCAGCGGGTTCTCGCCACCTGCCTTGAGTGCCTCGCGAAGGTCCACCACCGTGCCGTTCACGCGCGCCCGCACCAGACCCTGGCGTTGCAGCGACTCGGCGACCTCCTTGTGGAATCCCTTGCGATCCCGCACCACCGGCGCGCAGAGCATGAGTCGCCTGCCCTCGAAGCCCTGCACCAGTGCCTCGGTGATCTGCGAAGCGCTGCTCGCCTCGATCGGGCGGCCACAGGTGCGGCCCTTCTCGTCCACATGCCAGCAGGTGGGCGTGCCGCAACGCGCCCACAGCAGACGCATGTAGTCGTAGATCTCGGTGGTGGTGGCCACGGTGCTGCGGGGGGTGTGACCGCCGCCGCGTTGCTCGATGGCGATGGTGGGCGGCAGTCCATCGATGCGTTCCACGTCGGGCTTGCGCATCTGGTTCAGGAACTGTCGCGCGTACGCGGAGAGGCTCTCCATGTACTTGCGCTGCCCCTCGGCGAAGATGGTGTCGAACGCCAGGCTGCTCTTGCCGCTGCCCGACACGCCCGTGAACACCACCAGCCGGTCCCGCGGAATGGACAGGTTCACGCCCTTCAGGTTGTGCTCTCGGGCTCCCTCGATCCGGATCTGCCGCTCGGGCTGGGGGGAGGGCTTGGGCACGCCCCACTTTATAGGGACGCGGCTCGGTCTCCGAACAGGGGGGACGAGGGTCCGGAAAGGACCGGAATCTGGCCAACCATCCAACAATCGGTGGATTCACCACGTGTTCGGTGCAGACTTCCGGGTCAATCGCCCGAAAGTCCCGACGAGGGCACGCAGCCCCTTCCGTCGAACCCGCTCGTCTCCTATCGTTTCCACCACCGCATGCACCAAGACGTCGGAAACCTGGCCGTGATCGAGGCTCCCGCCCGGGAGCGGTCCGTGGTCCGACCCTCGGTGCCGGAGATCGAGCAGGTCACGCCCGCCGACCTTGCCATGCTTCGCGAGCGCGTCCGCCAGATGCGGATGCCCCGCGGCGAGGTGCTCGCCGAGCGGCCCAGCTGATCGACTCCCAAATCCCGCTTCACCTCACGAACCGCGACCGCCGCGGCGTGGTCGCTTGCCGCGCGTTCCGGGCATGCCGGCCTGGCTGGTCGCATGGCTTCCGGCCTCCGTGGCCAGTTCCTCGATCCCGGCACTCTCCGGCAACGCGCGCGCCTTGGCCAGTCGGTCACGCAGCGAGGCCGCCTTCTCGAACTCCAGGCGTTCGGCGGCTTCCAGCATCTCGCGCTCCAGCGACTCCACCAGCTCCAGTCGGGTCACGGGTTCCCGGCTCGATTGGCCCGCCGCGCCGCGCACCACGCGGTGGGCCGCCAGTTCCTGCTCGATGCCGCGTCGGATCGCCTTGCGGATGGTCTCGGGCGTGATGCCGTGCTCGCGGTTGAAGGCCAGCTGCCTGGCCCGCCGCCGCTCCACCTCGTCGATGGCCGCCTGCATCTCGGGCGTGACCTTGTCCGCGTAGAGCACTGCCATGGCGTTGGCGTTGCGGGCGGCGCGACCCATGGTCTGGATCAGGCTCGCGGTGCTCCGCAGGAATCCCTGCTTGTCGGCGTCCAGAATGCACACCAGACTCACTTCGGGCAGGTCCAGCCCCTCGCGAAGCAGGTTCACGCCCACCAGCACGTCGAAGGCGCCTTGCCGCAGGTCGCGCAGCAGCTCGAGCCGCTGCAGCGTCTCGATCTCGCTGTGCAGGTACCGCACCCGCAGGCCCTTCTTGTCCAGGTGCGTGGTCAGGTCCTCGCACAGTCGCTTCGTCAGCGCCGTGACCAGCGTGCGCTCGCCCAGTGCGGCGCGCTCGCGGGCGCGCTCCACCAGATCGGCCACCTGCTCGCGCGCAGGCTGCAGCAGGATGGGCGGATCCACCAGGCCCGTGGGGCGGATCACCTGTTCGGCCACCACGCCGCCGCACCGCTCCAGCTCCCACGGGCCCGGGGTGGCGCTCACCAGGATGCACTGGGGCACCAGGCTCTCGAACTCCTCGAACTTGAGCGGCCGGTTGTCCAGCGCCGCGGGCAGGCGGAACCCGTGGTCCACCAGCACCTCCTTGCGCTTGCGGTCGCCGTGGTACATGCCTCGCACCTGCGGAAGGGTCACGTGGCTCTCGTCGATGATCACCAGCCAGTCCTCGGGCCGCCGGTCCGGCATGGCCCGGAAGTAGTCAAGCAGGCACCACGCGCGCTCGCCGGGCTGGCGCCCGTCGAAGTAGCGGCTGTAGTTCTCGATGCCGCTGCAGAAGCCGGTCTCGCGGATCATCTCCAGGTCGTACTTCACGCGTCCCAGCAGCCGCTGGGCCTCGAGCAGCTTGCCTTGCCCCCGAAGTTCGGCCACACGCGCCTCCAGATCCGCTCGGATCTGCTCCTCGGCTCGCGCGCGGATCTCGTCCGGCGCCACGTAGTGCACCGCCGGAAAGATGAGGGCCTTGGGTTCCTGGGACAGGATCTCGCCGCTGGTGGCATCGATCACCTCGATGCGGTCCACCTGGTCACCGAACAGGTCGATGCGCAGGGCGGTCTGCTCATAGGCCGGGAAGACCTCGATCGAGTCGCCCCGAACCCGGAAGTTGCCACGTTGCGGCGCCGCCTCGTTGCGCTGGTACTGCATGGCGATCAGGTCGGTGAAGAACTTCCGCCGCTCCAGCCGCTGGCCCACATGCAGGTGGATGACGCGATTGCGGTACTCCTGGGGGCTGCCTAGGCCGTACAGGCAGCTCACGCTCGACACCACGATGGTGTCCGGGCGGCTCAGCAGCGCGCTGGTGGCGGCCAGCCGAAGCCGGTCCAGATCGTCGTTGCGGCTGGCGTCCTTCTCGATGTAGATGTCCCGCTGCGGGATGTACGCCTCGGGCTGGTAGTAGTCGTAGTAGCTCACGAAATAGTTGACCGAGTTGCCCGGAAAGAGCTCGCGGAGTTCCTCGTAGAGCTGTGCCGCCAGCGTCTTGTTGTGGCTGATCACCAGCGTGGGGCGGCCGGTGCGCTCGATCACGTTGGCCATGGTGAAGGTCTTGCCGGTGCCCGTGGCGCCAAGCAGGGTCTGCCACCGCTGGCCTTGCGTCACACCCGTCGAGAGCTGCTCGATGGCCGAAGGCTGATCCCCCATTGGTTTGAAGCCCGAAACCAGGCGAAAGGGGGATTCGGCCATGCAGGCACCTTATGGGAGGGGGTCCGGGCCAGCCCGGGCCAGGGGCGGCCGATTGAAATTTTCCGCTTTCCGCTCTTGACCAGGCCCGGATCCGTGTCACCTTGCCTCCGAGCCGTTCCCTGGCTCGCCCGTTCAGTTCCCTTTCTTCCCTTCACTCAAAATCTGGTTCTACGGTCAGAGTGGTCGACGCATGTCGCTTTGGGCTCCCGCAGCCCGATCGATGCTCGGTTCACCCTACCCCGGCGGACCGACATCTGGAGCCCTCCCATGCTGCGACCCCTTTTCGCAGTCGCCATTCCGGCCACTTTCCTGTGCGGCGTTGCCAACGCGAGCGTGCTGTGGACCGTCGGCCCGGGTGCTGGCCACGACTTCTTCAGCATTGATCAGGCCGTCAACGACGCCCGGGTTCAGGACGGGCACTCGATTCAGGTGCTGGGCGGCGGCTACCTGGGTTTCGATTCGGGCAACAAGGCCCTGCGATTCGAGCCAGGTAACAGCCCAGGCATCGTGGACGTGTTCGGCCAGATGGCACTCCGCCAGAACTCGAGCATCAATTTCGAGATCGGTGGCTACAACAACGGACTGGGTGGCGGTCTTCCGCAGTTTGACCAGTTCATCGTGACCGGCAACGTGGATCTGATCGGAGACATCGAGGTCACGCTGATCGATGGCTTCGTGCCGGTGTTCGGTGACTCATGGGCCCTGATTCAGGCTGGCGGCCTCATCGACTTCCGCGGCGTGGCCATGCTGCCCGAACTGAGCGGCGGCCTGAGCTGGAACGTGCAGGTGGTCTCCGGCAGCAGCGAGTTCGGCCCGACCGGCTCCAGCCTGGTGGTGAGCGTGGTGCCCACCCCCGGTGCAGTTGCTCTGGTCACCCTGGCTGGCGTGCTGGCGAGCCGTCGCCGACGCTGAGGAACGGTCTCCAAAGGTCGACGCCGCACGTTCCCTGATGCGGCAGACGATCGGCGGCCCCTTGTTCCCGGGGGCCGCCTTCATTTTTGCCGGGCAATCTTGCCTCGTCGCTGGACCAATCCGAGTCTTGGCACTCCCGCAGGGGAAGGAGGAGGGCAATGGGCATGCAAGTGAACTCGCCGCGACCGTGGTGGCAGCACGTGCTGGTGGCCACCGGCAGCCTGTGTGTGGGCGTGCTGATCGCCCGCGCCATGGGCTTCTGAGCCAATTGAGAAACGACCCCCGGAGAGGGAATCTCCGAGGGTCGCCTGGAATGATCCGTCATCGCGTCCGAAAGGGAGCGGACGACGGTTTGCGCCTGAGTGAGCCGTGAGAGCCGCTTCACGCACGCGGCCGTGATTCGAGGGAGGGCAGGGCGCACGCTGCCTCTATTCAGAAGAACGCAATTCGCGGTGGTCATCCCTCACGGGTTGCCGAAGATTTTGCGGGCTCCGCGCAGCCAAGCCGTGCCCACGCCAGAAAACACGCACGACCCCGCTGCTGGAAGCGGGGTCGTGCCGTTGCGACGGGCTGGAAGGCCGCGGGGCCGGGTGCTGGAGAAACGGTCCAGCGGCCACCGTCGCGCGCTTGGGGGCGCTTGGAGGGAGATGGGTCGATCGCCGCGGGGGGATCAATCCATTCCCGATGTTGGGAGGCCGCTCCGCCCTCAGCGGCGACGGCGATTGGTGATCAGGCCGGCAAGGGCCACCAGAGCCAGGGCGCCGGGGGTGGGCACCACGCTCACCACCAGGCTGGAGCCGGTCGGGCCGAACTCGCTGCTGCCGGAGACCACCTGCACGTTCCAGCTCAGGCCGCCGTCCAGTTGTGGAAGGTCGGTCAACCCGGAGAAGGAGATGGTGCCGCCAGCCTGGATCAGGGCCCATGAGTCACCGAACACCGGCATGAAGCCCTCGAGAAGGCGGATTCCCAGAATGCCCAGGTAGTTGGCGTTTCCGGCCACGAGGAACTGGTCGAACTGGGGCGTTCCGCCACCCAGGCCGCTCTCGTAGCCGGCCAGTTCGAAGTTGACCTGCGAACCCACTCGCACGCGGACATCGCCGACGAAGTTCACGATGCCTGGGCTGTTGCCTGGCTCGAACACAAGGCTCTTGGACCCCGTGTCGAAGCCGTCATACAGGCCAGAGAAGATCTGGACGGTGTGACCATCCTGCACGCGGGTGTCGGACATGGCCTCGGCCACCGACGTGAAGTCGTAGCCCAGGCCGGACCCCACGGTCCAGAAGCCGGCAGACGCTGCGGAAGCGATCACGGAAGTCGAAATGAGCGCAAAGGAACGGATCATCGGGAATCTCCAGCAAACGGAGGGAAGCGAAGTGTCGGGTCATCTCCAGCAGACGGCCCTACACCCACGTAAACGAGAACGGCGCTCGTCACCCCTCACGCAAAAGCAGAAATCTCTTCGCACGCCACTCCTCGGCATGGAATTCGACAATGGCCAATAACCATGCCCGACAAGGCATGAAAACTGGCGCGATATGGGCCCTCCCTACCCACTGGAAACGCGAACGCGGGCCATCAGCCCTCAGGAATTCCCGATGGATTCCACGAATGGCTCAGGAAGCCGGCGAGAGCAGGGCGCGCGGCTCCAGCATCAGCAGCCGTCGGGCCCCGGGCCAGGCGGCGGCCAAGGCCAGCAGCAGCACCACCACGCTGGCCACGGCCAGGGCACCCAGCGGAAAGATGGGCTCCAGCGTGAGCCCGGCCACATCCGCGAACAGCACCCGTCCGGCCCAGGCGAGTTCCCAGCCCAGTCCCGTGCCAGCCAGAACGGCCGTGATGGCAATGAGCACCGCCTCCGACAGGACCAGACCAAGCAGGGCACCCCGACCCGCTCCGATGGCCCGCAGCACGCCCAGTTCGCCGCGTCGGCCCTGCACCTGAGCGGCGATCACGCTTCCCACGCCCAGGCTGGCCGTGAGCAGGGCGGCAAAGGCCACGGCTCCGCTCACGCCCATCAGCAGGCGGCTGACGTCGTCGATCGCGGCGCGGATGGCGCGGCCGCTGGCGAAGATGGCCCCCGGCGCCGCCTCGGTCACGGCTTCGGCCAGCGCCTCGTCGCTCGGGCCGCCATCGGGATCGATGTCCATCTGCATCAGCACGGCATCGCGCGTGCCAAAGCGGCGTCCCACCGTCTCCAGGTTCAGGAACACGCAGCTCATGGCGTGCTCCATGTAGACGCTCCGGATGCCGAACATCTGCGTGGCCACATCCAGGCCGGCGCTGGAGACCACGCCCACGATCTCGAACGTGGCTGACGCCTTGGGGGCCTTCAACTCGATGGTGTCTCCCACCGATACGCCGCGGGCGGTCAGGAACTGCTCGGCGACCAGGGCCCCCGTGCCGTCGCGCAACTTGGGCAGGGCGGCTTCGGGCGTTCCCTGGATCCACTCGAGCCGGTTCATGCCAAGAAAGGCGTCGGGCTCAAAGCCCACGCAGATCACGCCGGGTGGCGCCACGGACTGAACCCCCAACGCTGCGGTGCCGCCCACCCGCAGTGGCAGGTAACCCACGGCGGCGGCATGGCGCACGCCAGGCAGGTCACGCAAGGCGCGCTGGTCGGCGGGCGAGAGCCCGCTCACCTTCATGGCGAAGGCGTCGCCAAAGCGCACGCGATCGCGGATCTCGCCCAGCATGCCCATCCCGTGGCTCCAGGTGGTCACCAGCACGCTCACGCCCATCATGAGGGCCCCGGCGGTCAGGCCCAGCCGATACGGCGCACGCGCCACGCTTCCGCGGAGCAGCCCGGGCGGCAGTCGGAGCAACCGCGAGGCGATCGGTGCCAGGCACCAGGAAACCGCCTGCAGCAGGGGCACGCAGATCAGGAACCATCCGGCGTGAGCCAGCGGCAGACCCGCGAGCGCGTGCATCCAGAACTTGCGCTGCGGATCGCTCTCGAGCGTCATGATGCCGGCCTCGATCGATGCCAGTCCCACGCCCACCACCAGGCACGCCCACGGTCCGATTCGGCCCGGCGGCGTGGCACGCCGTCGAAGCGCGTGCAACGGACTGGTGCTGGCGGCTCGCCACGCGGGCAGCATGGATCCGCCCACGCCGGCAACGAGCGATCCCACCAACGCCAGCGACATGCCCTCTCCCGAGGGGACCAGGCCCAGCGGCAGGCTGGAGCGGAACCACCAGGAAACCCCCCATGCGCCCAGCAGTCCGATGGGCACGCCAGCCACGGCCGAGGCGATGCTGAGTGCAGCGCCGGCAAGCACCGGGCCAGCGAACAGTTGCCGACGCGACGCGCCCAGGCAGCGGAGGGTGGCAAGTTCGCGTTCCAGTTCGGACACCGAGGTGGTCATGCCCACACCCACGATGAACGCTCCAGCCAGCACCGCGATGGCGCAGCCCAGGATGAATCCAAGCCGGCCTGCCTCCACCTGCCGGTCCATCCCGCTGGTCGCCATCTCCGCGGGCTCCAGCAGCATCTCCTCCGGTACCAGGCGCGCGTTGGCCCGGCACCAGGCCGCCACGTCGGTGCCTGGCTCCAGCGCGATCGCCACGACGGTGATCGCGTCGGGCTTGCCGACCGCCCTGGCTAGCGTGGCCCGGTCCATCTCCACCAGGGCCTGCTGCAGGGCACCCAGCATCGGTCGGTCCAGCACGCCCGACACGACCAGTTCCAGCGGCTCTCCCAGCCGGACCACCCGAAGGCGGTCGCCCTCACGGGCCGCCAGCTTGGTGGCCGAGAGCGGATCCAGCACCACTTCACCGGGTGCCGAGGGCCGGCGTCCCGACCGCAGCGGAAGTCCGTCGAAGCGAGGATCCGGGATCGGATCGGCGCCGCGCGCCTGCGCGGTGGCGCGGCGGACGCGTCCCTGGTCATCCGTCGCGCCGTCGGCACGCATGAGCGTGATCGAGCCGCGAAGGCGTCCCTGGACCGCCTGCACGCCGGTCCAGCCGCGGACCTGTTCCAGCATCGCGGCATCGAATTCGGCTCCGGTCTGCTGCACCAGCCTTGCGTCCACCGCGCCCAGCAGGCGGACCAGGCGGGCCTGCAGGTTGGCCTGTGCCGTCTGCAGGCCGCTGCTGATGGCCGTGACCAGCGCCGCGGCCAGGGCGATCGCCATTGCCAGCAGCAGGGTTCTAGCCGGCCGCGCGGAGAGTGTCCGCCACGCGAAGCGCCAACTGGGATGGATCCATTGCATCGACATCGATCGCTCCAGCCACGCGTCCGTCGCGCAGCACATGCACCCGCTGGCAGTGCACGGCCGCCAAGGGTTCGTGGGTCACCATCAGCACCAGCACGCTCCGGCGTGCGGCGACCTCGGCCAGCAGCCGCCACAGGCGGTCGCTGCTCTGGCTGTCCAGGTTGCCGGTGGGCTCATCGGCCAGGAGCACGGGCGGCTCCTGCAGCAGCGCGCGCGCGATGGCCACGCGCTGCTGCTCGCCACCGGACAGGGCGTCAGGCCGGTGATCCATGCGATCGCTCAGGCCCAGTTCGCGGAGCAGGTCGGCGGCCCGAGGCATCACCTCAGCGTGTGTGCGGCCATCCAGCGTGGCCGGCAGCGTGACGTTCTCGATGGCGTTGAGGGTGGGAAGCAGGTTGAAACCCTGAAACACCACGCCACTGCCGCGCCGGCGATGCAGGGTGCGCTGGGACTCGCTCATGCACGAGAGATCGGTGCCGCCCACCACCACGCGGCCCTCGTCGGGCGCATCCAGCCCGGCGAGCAGGTGCAGCAGCGTGCTCTTGCCGCTGCCGGAAGGCCCCATGATGGCGTGAAAGCCCGGGCCCTGAACCTGCAGGTCCACGCCGCGCAGCGCATGCACCTGACGGGAGCCCTGGCGGTAGCGACGGTGCACGCCTTGCAGCTGCACCGAGCACGCCCGGGCAGGTGCCGCCTCAGGTGGCATGCTTGCCGTCGTAGGTGGCGGCATCCATCAGCTTCTGCAGCGGTGCCGTGTCGGCGGTCTGGATGCGCACCAGCCAGCCCTTGCCGAAGGGATCGCTGTTGAGCAGCGAGGGATCCTGCACGGCCTCGTCGTTGGTGGCGGCGATGGTGCCGCTGACTGCGGAGTAGACCTCGCTGGTGGTCTTCACGCTCTCCACCTCGCCGACGGCCTCGCCCGCCTTCACCACGGTGCCGACAGGCTTGAGTTGCACGTAGGTCACGTCGGTGAGCTCGTTGGCGGCGAACTGGGTGATTCCCATCGTGATCTCCTGACCCTCGGCCAGGAACCACTCGTGCGATTCAGAGAAGCGGCAGTTGCTTGGGCTGGACATGTGGGTCTCCGTGGAGGGGGGGATGATAGGGGCCTTCGCCACGCGTGCTATCTTCACAGTGTCCCATGCAGGCCCAGATGCTGATCGCCCTGTCGGCCGGCTCGCTGAAGGGGCTTCTGACGCGCACCCGGAATCCGCTGAAGGTTTCCGACCTTCCGCTCTGGGTGCGCGAGGAACTGGACATTCGCGGCCTGAGCCTGCCCACGGACCTTCTCAAGGGCTGCACCCCCGCGGACATGGAACGGATTCGCGATGCGGGTGATCGTGCCGGCTGCCCGTGCCTGATGCTGGTCGAGACCGCGCCGCTGGATCTGGTCGGCTCGGATCGGGTGCAGGCCCAGTCGCTGCAGCGCATCCGACGTCTGGCGGCCGCGGCCAACCATCTGGGGGCGGCCCGGCTGGGCGTGAAGTTGCTGGGCGTGGAGACACCGGAGCAGATGGAGCGTGCCGCTCGCGGCGTGCGCGCCGCCCTGGCCGAGATGGACCGTTGGGAAGTGAACCTGCTCATGGAGCCCCACGGCGGTTTGCTCGCCCGCGGGGATCCGCTGGTCGACCTGGTGAAGAAGGTGGGGGGGTTCCGCATCGGCGTGCTGCCATCGTTCCAGCACGCCCACGTCAGCGGGGACCTGCGGGACATGCTCCGTCGGCTGGCGCCCTACGCGCAGGCGATGGTGGCCCATGTGCAGGGTTTTGATGCCCGCGGCGCCCATCAGGGTTGGTCGCTGGAGCAGTGTGTGGACGTGCTGCGTGCGGTGGGCTACAGCAACCTGCTCTCGCTCGAGTACATCGGCAAGGGTGACGGGGTCGCGTCCCTGGCCAAGGCCCGGGACGTGCTGGGTGAGTCCCTGAAGGCCGTCGAGGCCCTGGCCGAGGACGGCACGGTGGACGAGAGCGAGGAGGAGGCGGCGTGAGCGCCTCGCTGGTGATCACCATCGACGGACCGGCGGGCACGGGCAAGAGTTCGGTGGCACACCTGCTGGCGCAGCGGCTTGGCATGGACTTTCTGGACACGGGAGCCATGTACCGAGCAGCCGCGCTGCTGGCACTGGAACAGGGCCTCTCGCCCGACGGTGGCCCGGCGCTGGCGGCCGCGGTGCAGCGCACGCCGCCCACCTTCGACTGGAGCGGCAGCCCGCCCCGACTCCTTCTGGGTGCTCGCGACGTGAGCGATCGAATCCGCGAGACCGACGTGACCTCGATCGTGTCGCGTGTGGCGGCATGCCCGGAAGTCCGCAGGCAGATGGTGACCTGGCAGCGTGCGGCGGCCGCCGCGCATCCGCGGCTGGTCTCCGAGGGCCGCGACCAGGGCAGCGTGGTGTTTCCCGATGCACCGCTGCGGATCTACCTGGATGCCGCGCCGCAGGTGCGGGCCCGCCGTCGGGTGGAGCAGTTGCGGCTGTCCGGCCGCGACGCGAGCGAGGTGGAGATCCTGGAGGGCATCCTGGAGCGGGACCGGATCGACTCGCAGCGGAGCGAGGGCCCGCTTCGCGTACCCGATGGAGCCGATCGGATCGACACCAGCGCACTGGATCTGGAGGGCGTGGTGGAGGCGCTGGAGCGGCTGGCCCGCGCGCGGCTGGGCGAGAGGCTCCCGCTTCCGGCTGCGTGCAGGTCGTGCTAGGGCTGGACCGCGCTCGCAGGGCACCGGGCAAGACCTGGCGTCAGGCGCTGGGGTGGGACATCGCGGTCACGGTGGCCGAGTGCACGCTCCGAACCTTCTTCCTGTACCGGATCGAGGGAGCCCATCGCGTGCCGCGCTTTGGTCCGGTGCTCTTCGTGAGCAACCACGAGAGTTACCTGGACCCGGTGGTCAACGGCGTGGCATGCAAGGATCGGCAGGCGGGGTACCTGGCGCGTGAGTCGCTCTTCGTGGGCCCCTTCGGACGCCTGATCCGGGCGCTGGGCGCCATCCCCCTCAAGGAGCGCTCGGACATGGCCGCCATTCGCGCGGCGATCTCCGAACTTCAGGCCGGACGGTGCGTGATCATCTACCCCGAGGGTGGTCGAAGCGAGGACGGCACGGTGGGACCGTTCCAGCGAGGTGCGGCGCTCATCCTGCGGCGCGCGCCGGTCACGGTGGTGCCCATGGCGGTGGATGGCCCGAACCGCGCCTGGCCACCCGCGCGGAAGTTTCCTCACCTGTTCCGAAGGCTTGCTGTGGCGATCGGTGACCCGATTTCCTCGGAGGTGCTGCTGGCGGACCCGGATGACGGGCTCGGTCGCCTGCGCGAGTGCATCATCGCGCTGCAGGCGGATCTGCGAAGGCGGGCGGGCGCGTGAACACGACTGAGCCACGCCAGGCCGCCGCCGAGGTGGCGAGCCGGCTGGAGCAGGCCGGTTTCACCGCGTACTTCGCGGGCGGCTGCGTGCGCGACGAGCTGTTGGGCGAGCATCCCGCCGACTACGACGTGGCCACCAGCGCCACGCCCGAGCAGATCCGCGGCGTGTTTCCGCGAGCGCGCGGCGTGGGCGAGCACTTTGGCGTGATGCTGGTCCGGCAGGGTGGGCGCACGGTCGAGGTGGCCACGTTTCGTGGCGAGGGCGCGTACCGCGATGGCCGCCGCCCCGGACAGGTGGCCTTCAGCGACGAACGGACCGACGCCCAACGCCGGGACTTCACGGTCAACGGGCTCTTCATGCATCCGTCCAGTGGCCGCGTGATCGACCACGTGCAGGGGCTGGCCGATCTGCAGGCACGCGTGCTTCGGGCGATCGGGGATCCCAACGCGCGCCTGGAGGAGGATCGCCTCCGCCTCCTGCGTGCGGTGCGGTTCGCGGCCCGGTTCGGCATGAAGGTGCATCCCGACACCGAGCGTGCCATCGAACGGCATGCGCCCGAGCTGCGGGGCGTCAGTCGCGAGCGGGTGGGCCAGGAGGTGCGACGGATGCTGGACCACGCGTCTCGAGCGTCGGCGGTGTCCATGATCGAGCGGTTGGGACTGGCTCCTGCCACCCTGCTCGAGCCTGCCGGTGGGCCGCTGGGCGCAAGGCTGGCCGCGTTGGCCCCGCAGGTGGGCGTGCCGTGCGCCCTGGTGGCATGGATGCTGGACCGGCCGGTGCCGCTCCCGTGGCCCGAGCGACTGGAGCGGTGGTCGCAGGCGCTGGTGCTGAGCAACCACGAGCGCGAGGCGATGGCTGCGGCGCTCGCCGCTCGGGACGCCCTCTTGACCCGATGGCCGACCATGGGGGTGGCTGCCCGCAAGCGACTGGCGTCGGGTCCCGGATTCGCCGACGCCATGCGGCTGCTGGAGTCGGAGGGCTGGGATGCCACGGCGTCCGTTGGGGCCCAGATCGAGGAACTCGCTCGAACGGGGCTGGCTCCCGAGCCGTGGATCGACGGCCACGACCTGCAACGGCTGGGCCTGCGGCCCGGACCGGCGTTCGGGCGAATCCTGCATGCCGTCTACGACGCCCAGTTGGAGGGCCGCATCACGAGCCGGGACGCGGCACTGGAACTGGCTCGCCGCGAGGCAGAGCGGGCCTGATTGCCGGAATCGGGGCGAACACCACGGATGGCCCACGTATAATTCGACACCATGCATCGCACCGCCGTGATCGTTTCCATGCTGGTGTCCAGCTGGACGCTGGCCGCTCCGCCCTCGCCGCTCCAACCGGACCAGGCGGACCCCTCCAAGCCACCGAAGGTCTACGTGGTGCCGTTCGGCCTGGACGGCAAGGGCCAGATGGGTACCGACATCCACTCCTCGATCTACGAGAAGGTCGTCAAGGACATTCGGGAGAAGAATCCGGACCTGATCGTGATCTCGCTTGACAGCGCCGAGCGAGGTCGCCGCGAGTACTCCGGTGCCGAGACCGACAGCCTGCGCGAGCGCGGTGTGAACAACTCCGAGGACATGCGCGAGACACTGGCGCTGTTCAAGCGGGACCTGGGCGACATCCCGCAGGTGATGTGGGTGCAGGACAGCGTTGGATTCGGCACGCTGTTCGCCATGGCGTGGCCCCACATGTACACCAAGGGTGATGCCCGGCTGTGGGGCCTGGACAAGATCTCGAGACAGGCCAAGAGCAACGACCACGAGGTGGAGCGCAAGTGGCTCGCGGCTTCTGTGGGCATCGCCAACGGTTTCCTGATCGAGGGCGGTCACCCGGCCATCATCGGAGCCGCCATGATGGATCCGGAGCGCATGCTCAGCGTGTCCTTCAAGGGACGCGATTTCAACTGGACCGCGGATCGCGACGGCACCTTCCTGATCGATGGCGACCCGCGCAACGTGGCCAACTTCGATGCCCGCAGCGCCGAGGACTTCGGCCTGTCCGACGGCTCGGCGGACACGCTCGACGATCTGATGTTCCAGCTGGGCTACCGCGACTACGACGACTCGCTGGTGAAGGGCGGCGAGGACGGCACCAAGCTGGTTGGGGACTACATCGCGGCCTGGCGAAAGACCTTCGACGAGGGCCGTGAGGCGCTCGGCGAGTACCAGCGTTCGGGCGGTGGCGAGGATGCCCGCGAGATGACCAAGGCCCGCAAGGCCCTGGAGCGGATCCTGGCCGGCATGAAGAAGTACCCTGCCGTCGAGCTTCGCTGGCGCATGACCAATGGACTCGATCAGGCCCGGGTCGAGGGCATGATCAAGGAGATCAAGGAGAAGCAGAAGCGGTCCAGGAGTGGTGGAGGCTCAGGTGGCATGGGACCGGGAGGACGTCGATGAGCCGACTGCTGCCTGCGGTGTCATTGTTGGTGACCATGCTGGCCATGCCGGTGTTCGCCCAGACCGCGCCCAGGTCGCCGAACAGCAAGCAGCTGGAGTCGGCCCCATCCACCGCCGCTGGTGACGCCAAGGCCAAGCCCCGACAGGTGTTCATCGTCCCCATGGAGGGCATGGTGGGGGCAGGACTCCGTCACGACGAGATGGTCAAGGTGGAGCAGGAGGCCGACAAGTACGGCAACGGCCAGATCATCGTGCTCAAGATCAATTCGGGCGGCGGCTCGGTCACCGAGGGTGACCGCATCGTCCGCACCCTCGAGCGCGTGCGCGAGAAGCACCGCCTCGTGGCGTGGTTGGAGGAGGCGATCTCCGGGGCGGCCTTCACGGCGATGAACTGCCCCGAGATCTACTTCATGAAGGTGGGCACCATGGGATCCATCACCAAGTTCTCCGGTGATGGCAGCGGCGGGCAGGTCAGTGCCAGCGGCCGTGACCTGGAGGCGTGGATCGAGCGGGTGGCCGAGGTCGCCGAGGGTGGCGGCCACAACGGTCAGGTGGGCCGGGCCATGGTGTATTCGCCGATCGTGGTCAGTTACACCAAGGATCCCAGGACCGGCAAGGTGACCTTCTACGCCGACGCCACCGGCGAGGTGATGCTCTCCGACGAGGGCGACAACCTCACCCTGAACGCCGACAATGCGCTGGACTGCGGCTACTCCAATGGCACCGCCGATACCGAGGAGGAGCTCTTCAAGGCCATGCAGCTGGTTCCGGGCACGTACGAGGTGAACGCCAAGGGCCGCGAGATCGGCGACAACTGGCTCAAGACGCTCGAGCGGGCCAAGAAGCAGCGGCAGGACATCACGCAGGACCTGGGTCTGCTGGGCAACGATCCCGCGGCCATCGCCAAGCGGATCAAGCTGTACCGGCAGATGCAGGACCTGTGGCGCAGGGCGTTGCCAGTGGCCGAGGGCATGGAGGGCGGTGGTCCGTTCATCCCGCCCGAAGCAGAGGATCTGGCTGGCGACCTGTTCGAGAGATACGGGACCGCGCCCGATCGTTCCAAGATCGCCATCGAGGCCATCGACCGCTGCATCAAGGAGTGGCAGAAGAGGCTGGCCGAGGCCAGGAAGCGGTAGAACCGGTCCATGGCCCCTCATTCCGACGATGCCGCGGCGTACCTTGAAGCCGAGCCGCGCCGATGGCCCAAGGTCATCGGCATCCTGGCCGTGTGCTGGGCCGGCATCGGCCTGCTCTTTGGCCTGCTGTGGCTGGCCAGCCTGGCCGCCGGCTCGGGCCAGCAGGCACCGGCCCTGAACACCGTGGCCAAGGTGGCCGCCGGTCTGGGGCTGGCGCTGGCGGCGATGCTGCTGGCGGCGGGCATCCAGGTGCTGCGTCGGCGCCCGATGGGCATCCAGCTGTTGCAGGCGTGGATTCCACTGAGCCTGCTGGTGCAGGTCGTGGCGGTGGGCAACATGATCACGGACCGAGAGGCAGGCGAGCGCGCGATCCGCGAGTCCATGGAGGCGCAGATGGCCGAGCAGGCCGAACGCACGGGGCAGACGCCACCCACCGTGTCCGACGACTTCGTGAAGATCATGTGGGCCGTGTCCACGGGATGCGCCGGGCTGATGGGCCTGGTGCCGCCGCTGGTGCCGCTGTTCTTCGTGTACGGCCGCGGCGCTCGCGAGGTGATGGCCGCGTGGTCTGCCGACCGAGGGGCCAACTGGCCGCAGGCCTGAGGCTCAGCCGACCTCTCGCCGCTGGAACAGCAGCGTGCCGGCAGCCAGACAGGTCACGATGATCACCAGCCCGTAGGGCAGGGCCATGGCCAGATAGTCCCAGCCGATGCTGCGCTTCTGCGTGACCGCGTCGGCCAGCCAGAAGAGCTGGAAGTTGGGAACCACCGCCTGCAACGCGCGGAACAGGCCCCACTCCAGGTGCAACGCGTCGAGCCAGTGCGACTGCTCGGCGGGCATCTGGGCCATGGTCTCGGAGAGCCGCTCCAGCCGGCGGGCGAACATCCAGTCGCTGAGCAGGCCCAGCACGAAGAACCCGAGCACCGTGAGCAGGGTGAGCACCTGGCCCAGGCGCGTGCTGGCGGCCACGGCGATGGCGGCCAGCACCAGTTCGGCCACCAGCAGCATGCCGATCGCCTTCCAGAGCTCGGGCTTGAAGCTGTTGGCCGGCGACTCGCCCGCCCAGTCGGGCTTGAAGGGCAGGCTGAGGGCGTAGGCCAGCAGCAGCAGGATGACACCCAGCGTGATCACGGTGGCGGAGAAGTTCCAGCCATAGAAGTAGTTGGTCCAGGTCGCGGCCACGAAGGCGAGGGCCGCGGCGCTGATGCCGAAGGCGAGCACCGGCTGGTGCCACGGGGTGCGCACGGTCGGCATGGTTCCGTGCAGTTCCACCAGCATGAACACCAGGGCCAGCCACAACGTGACGGCCGCGATCGCCGTGGCCACGCCCGCGTACTTGCCCAGCACGAACACGGGCCGGGGCACAGGCTTGCTCACCACCGTGAGCACGGTGCGGTTCTCGATCTCCATGTTCACCACGCCGGTGGCCAGAAACGCCGCCAGAATGGCCCCGCAGGTGAAGATGGTCGACATGCCGATGTCGATGTACATCTGCTGGTCGTCCTGCATGGTGAAGGCCGCGAACGGGTTGGAGAGCACGATCAGCAGCAGGCCCACCACCAGCGCCACCAGCGCCACCGGTTGCCGGATGCACTCCAGGAAGGTGTTGCGACCGATCGCGAGAAATTGCTCGATCCAGGCCATGGCGGGGGTGCGGCGCGTGTCCGCGGTGGGGAGAGTAGCCCGCGTCCACGAACCCCGTCTCGGCGGTGCCGTAGCGCGGGTTGGCCCCGAGGAACAGCGGGTACGGCTACCATCCCGATCTCTCCCACGAGGAACGCGCCGCGCATGCGAGTGGACCACGCCGCCTACCAGAAGGCCTCCCAAGTCGCCATCCTTGGCCTGCTCCTGCAGCTGGCCGCGGGGCTGGTCCTGCTCATCCATGGCCGCGTGGCGGGAGACACCACCTTCGTGGTCGCCAGCTGGTTCGGCTTCGCGGGGGTGCCCGTGTGGGCGGCCCTGGCCATCGTGTTTCACCAGCACCGGCTGGAACGCCTCGAGGCCATGGAGCGCGAGGAGCTTGCCGCGAGCCGTTCCGACGCCACGATCTTCGAACGTTCGCTGCCGGACCAGGAGGCGGCGGCCCGGCGGCTGCGCCTGATGCACCAGTGGCTCATGCCGGGGGTGAGCCTGGGCGTGGCGGCGCTGCTGGCGACCGTGGGCGTGGTGAACTGGAACACCCTGCGAGGCCTGGAGGAGCCGAGCAGCGAGGCTTCGTTCGGGGTGGGCGGATCGCTGGGTTGGCAACTGGCCGTCTGCCTGTCGCTTGCCCTGGTCGCGTTCATCTTCGCCAGATTCGTGGCCGGCATGTCCCGACAGCCCGCATGGCAGAACCTGCGGGGGGGGGCGGGCTTCATGGTGGGGGTGGCGGTGGTCACGCTGGCCACGGCCGTGGGGATCGTGTTTCATGTCTTTCAGCGGCCCACGGTGATCCAGTGGATCGCGCTGGGCCTGTCGGCCATGCAGGTGGCGTTGGCCGCCGAGATCCTGCTGAACTGGGTGCTGAACCTGTACCGGCCGCGTCGCGCGGGCGAGGTGGCCAGGCCCGCCTTCGACAGCCGCGTGCTGGGCCTGCTGGCCGCGCCCGACAACCTGGTGCGCGGCATCAACGAGGCGGTGAACTACCAGTTTGGCTTTGATATCGCCTCAAGCTGGGGCTATCGACTGCTGCTCCGGAGCGTCGGCTTTCTGGCCGCCATTGCCGTGGTGATGCTGGTGCTGCTGAGCTGCATGGTGGTGGTGGGCCCGGGCCAGCAGGCGGTTCGGTTGCGTGGCGGCAGCATCGCCGGACGCGTGCACCAGGGCGAGATCCTCTGGAAGCTGCCGTGGCCGTTCGAGACCGCCGAGGTGGTGGACATGGCCCAGGTGCGTTCGCTGCCCCTGCAGGAGGTGCGCTCCAAGGTGAGCGGCGTGAACCTGTGGGGCGAGGAACAGCAGGGCGAGGAACGCCGGCCCTACATCGTGGCGGCTCCGCGGTTGAGCGAGGAAGTGCGCGAGGACCTGGGCGCCGGCAGCGAGGCCGAGGCGGTGGCGCCGGTTCCGGTGCCGGGCGAGCCAGCGGCCGAGGCGAGGCTCGACGCCGATCCGCAGGGCATCAGCAGCCGTTTTGCCCTGGTCGACGCCGACCTGGTGCTCAATTGGCGGATCCGCGACGACGGACTGCTGTCGTGGCTCAACTTCGCCAGCGATGTGCGGATCCGCCGGGCCGGCCTGCAGACGCGTGAAGCGGTGCTGCGGGAGATCGCCCGCCGGGAGGTGAGCCAGTTCCTGGGCACCCAGCCGCTGGACCAGGTCCTGAGTCCCAGCGGCACGCAACTGGCCACGTCGTTGCGCGAGCGGCTGCAGGCCTCGTTCGACCGTCTCGAGTCGGGGGTGGAGGTGGTGAGCATCCAGATCCCCAGCCTGCGCCCGCCGGGCGAGGCCGCCATGCTCTACGAGGAACTGAGCATCGACGTGCAGAATGCACGCAAGGTGATCGAGGAGGCGCAGCGGATGGTTGGCGCCAGCATGGCCCGTCTGCTGGGCGACGCTCGACTGGCGGCGTCGGTGGTGGGGGCCATCGAGCGGTGGCGCGACCTGCGGCGTGAGCACGGCGACGATGACACTCGGGTCGTCGAGGCCCGGCAGGCGGTGGAGTCGCTGCTCGCCAACTCGCGGGGCATGATCGCAACCCAGGTGCGGCAGGCCCAGGCCCGACGTTGGGCCCTGCACATGGAGGCCCGCCGCACCGCCAGCGAGGTGCTGGGGCAGGCGCCGTCATTCCGCGCCGCGCCACGGCTGTTCATGGAGCGGCGGATCATGGAGACGCTGGCACGCAGCCTGGGTGGCGTGCGGCAGAAGTACGTGCTGGGGGTGGATCCGGGCCGCATGCAGGTGGACATCCAGATGCAGCAGCCTGACACCGGACTGAACCTGGCCGATTACCTGGAGAAGAAGGAGTAGGCCCCCAGAGGGCGCCTGAAGCACCATGAGCAAGTTCCTCCCCATCGCAACCGGTGCCGTGATCGTGCTGGTGCTGACCCTGTTCAACACCACCTACACCGTGAACTACCACGAGGTGGCCGTGGCCACGCGCTTCGGCAAGCCCTCGGGCGTGGTGCGCGAGCCCGGCCTGCACTTCAAGGCGCCGTTCTTCATCGACAGCGTGACCAAGCTGGACTCGCGCCTGCAGCTGACCGAGAGCAACCTCGAGACCGTGCTCACCCGCGATGGCCAGCAGGTGGTGGTGCGGGCCTTCCTGCTGTGGCGAGTGGATCCGCGTGACGACGCCCCGCTGGCCTTCTACACGGGCTACGGCACGATCGACGCGGCGGGCAAGGAACTGGAGACGCGCCTGAATGCGTCGCTGCGCGGCGCGGTGGGCCAGTTCGCCTTTGCCGACCTGATCGGGGCCAACAGCCGCCTGCCCGACGCGGAGCAGGCGATCCTGGCGGACCTGGGACGCAACCCGATGGCGGGCGTGGAGGCCCGCAGCGTGGGCCTGAGCCAGGTGGTGCTGCCACCCAAGACCACCATCGCGGTGGTGAAGCGGATGAGCGCCGTGCAGGAAACTCTTGCAAACCTGGAGGAGAGCCGCGGGCAGGCCGAGGCCGACGCCATCCGCAGCCAGGCCGCCAGCCAGGCGGACACCATCCGGAACTTCGCCGACCAGTGGGCGGCCGAGATCGAGGCGGTGGGCAACACCGAGGCCACGCGCTACTACGAGCAGATGAAGCAGGAGGCGGACCTGGCCATCTTCCTGGCCTGGCTGGACACGCTCAAGGCGAGCCTGACCGGCAGCACCACCTTCGTGACCGACATGACCAAGGCGCCCTTCCACATGATCGACCTGGATGCGCCCACCGACGGCAACGGCATTCCGCAGCCCACGCAGCGAAGTTTTCAGGGGGGCAAGTGACCGAGCCGCGCGACCAGGTGCAGGAGGAGGCTTCCCAGGCGGAGGCGCCGCGCCGCGAGGCAAGCGCCAGCTTCCGGGTGGCCACGCCCGAGGCGGGCGAGGCGGCCATCCGAGCCGCCATGGATCCGGCCAACCAGAGCCTGGGCGAGGCGCTTCGGCTGAGCTATCGCCTGCTGCAGGTGGCGATCCTGGGCCTGCTGGTCACCTTCCTGTTCAGCGGCTTCCAGACGGTGATGGAGGGTTACAGCGGTGTACGGCTGCTCTTTGGCCGCATCGTGGGTGAGCCCGGACAGGAGGCGCTGGCGCCAGGTCTGGCTCCGTTCTGGCCCTATCCCGTGGGCGAGATCGCGGTGTTCGAGACCCGGCGCGCCGTGGACCTGCGGACCGACTTCTGGCCCAACACCGGTGGCCAGAACATCACCACGGAGCAGCAGGTGGATGCCGCCGACATCAACCGACCGATCACGCCCGGCAAGGATGGCTCGGTGATCACCGGCGACGGTGACCTGGCGCACATGCAGGTGACCGCCGAGTACGTGGTGGAGGATCCGGTTCGCTTTCTGGAGTCGGTGGACCTGGAGCGAGCGGATGCGATGGTGCGGGCGGCCCTGCGTCGCGGCGTGGTCACGGCGTCGGCCCGCATGACGCTCAACGAACTGGTGGAGGAACGCGAGGTTCCTGCGCAACTGATCCAGGTCGAGGCCCAGCGGGTGCTGGACGACATGGCCAGTGGACTGAAGCTGCAGCGCGTGGCCCTGCCCGAGCGGAGCGCGCCCTTTGCGGTCCGCAACCAACTGGGATTCCTGCAGCGGGCACGCGAGGACGCCAAGACGGCCGTGGACAAGGCTCGCCAGGAGGCCACGGGCATGCTGCTGGCGGCCGCGGGGCCCCGTTACGAGGAGCTGCTGTCGCTGGTCGATGGCTACGAGGCGGCGCTCTCCGCCGGCGAGACGGACCGCGCCGACCAGACGCTTCGGACCATCGGCCAGCGACTGGAGTCCAAGGACATCGCGGGCGCGGCCAGCAACATCGTCAACCGTGCCCGTTCGTACCAGGCCGCCGTGAGCGCGTCATTGGGTGCGGACCTGCGTCGTATCGAGGGACTTCGCGAGAGCTTCCGGCAGAACCCACGGCAGCTGGTGCGGCAACTCTGGCTGGAGACGGTGCGCAGCGTGCTGGACCAGCGTGAGGTGGAGGTGTTCAGCCTGCCGCCGGGCACCGGCCTGAACCAGATCCGCTTTGGAAGCAGCCCCGAGGTGATGCAGACGCGGCGAAACGCGGACGCGGAACGGCGCAAGCGGGCGCGGGAGATCGAGGAGGCCATGCTTCCCGCCTGGAACCTGGGGGTTCGGCAGATCATGATCGACCAGGCTGGCCGCAGGCTGGATGCCAAGGGCGAGAAGGGCTTCGGCCGGGAGAACAAGTGATGGCCTCCGAGCAGGTGAAGCCCGTCGAGGCGGTGGGTTTGACCAAGGTCTTCAGCGACTTCTGGCTGCGCGCCAAGGCCCGCGCCGTCGACGGCATCGACTTCGAGATCCGGCCGCAGGAGATCTTCGGGCTGCTGGGACCCAACGGCAGCGGCAAGAGCACCACCATCAAGATGATCCTTGGTCTGCTGCGTCCCACGCGTGGGCGGCTGGTGGTGCTCGGACGCAGTCCAGAGGACGTGCGGGTCAAGGCTCGCATTGGCTACCTGCCCGAGGAGAGCTACCTCTACCGGTTCCTCACCCCGCTCGAGACGCTGGACTACTACGGCAAGCTGTTCGGGCTGGACCGGTCCACGCGGCGGCGCCGATCCGGCGAACTGCTGGAGATGGTCGGCCTGAACCAGGTGGCCCACCGCGCGGTGGGCGAGTTCAGCAAGGGGATGGCCCGGCGACTCGGGCTGGCGCAGGCCCTGGTGAACGATCCCGAGTTCCTGATCCTGGACGAGCCCACGAGCGGCCTGGATCCCATCGGCACCCGTCAGGTGAAGGATCTGCTCGTGCAGCTGGGCCGTCGCGGCAAGACCATCCTGCTCAGCAGCCACCTGCTGGCGGACGTGGAAGACGTGTGTGACCGCATGGTCATCCTGTACGGAGGCCGCATCCGCGCGGAGGGGACGTCGCAGACGCTGCTGCAGGACACCGACCACACGCTCATCGAGACGCGGCGACTGAAGCCTGAGACGATCACGCTGGTGGAGCAGGTGCTGGAGCGCAGCGAAGGCGCGTCGATCGAGCGTGTCCAGGCGCCCCGGCAGAGGCTGGAGGACCTGTTCATGCGGATCGTGGAGCAGGCGCGCTCCGAGCAGGCGGCGACCAGCGGCGCCCTGCACGGCGGCCGGATGGCCGAGTTCCTGTCGGAGCCGGCCGAGGGTGGTGATCTGGTGCGCGAGCTGGCGCGGGCCGAGGCTGCCGCGGCGCCGCGGGACGCGTCGGCCGCCACGCCGAGGCCGTCCGCTCCGGATCCACTGCTGCAGGACCTGGTGGCGCCCACCGCGCCCTCCAGCCCCACGGTACCCGCGCAGGCCATCCCCAAGCCCTCGGAGCAGGTGGATCGAGGCATGCTCGAGGGACTGATGGGCGAGTCCGGCGAGGACAAGCCACGGTGAGCGAGGTGGCGGACGGGCGCTGGGTGCGGCTTCGGGCATGGTTGCAGCGCCCGCGCATTCGCTGGGCCAGCACCATGGTCCTGGTCCTGGCCATCGTGGGCGCCATGTCGCCGTTCCTCTCGGCCGCGTTCGGGCTGGAGTCCCGGCGCCAGGGCCTGGTTTCGACCCTTCGGTCGGCCACCCTCGAGGCCCGCGATCCGGCGGCCGTGAGCCTGCTCGAGCGCGGGCAGGTGGAGATCGCCGGCGAGGTGTTCTCGAGCGACCGGCTTGCGGCGGTGGGGACGGACCTGTTCGACCGCAAGGGCCGGGTGCTGGATCCGGTGATGGTGACCGAGATCCTGCTGGTACCCCGCTATCCGTCGTGGGCACCCACATTCCTGGTGGAGAATCCCGTCACGCCGGTGGTGGTCACGCTGGGGCTGGCGGGCTCGGCGGTGGCAGCCGTGTGGTTGGGACTGCTTCCCGGTTACCTGGGCGTGCTGGCCGTCACGGCCACGGTCTCGCTGTCGGGGCTGGCGGCTGGGCGACCGGAGGTGGCCTTCGTCGCCTGCGGGATGTCGGGACTGGTGATCAGCTTCGTGCTGCTCATGCGACTGCTGCTGGCGCTGCTGGGTGGGCGGTTCGGCTGGATGGCCGTGGGCCAGACGGTGGTGCGCGAGGCCGTGCGGCTTCGGATCAGCCTGGGATTCATCGTGGTGCTGCTGGTGGCGCTGCCGCTGATTCCCGTGTTCATCGATCCGCGCAGTCCGCTGCGATACCAGATCCAGACCTTCATGGCGCGTGGGCTGGACCTGGCCTACGTCTGCGCCGCGTGCATGACGCTCACGCTGGGCTGCGCCACCGTGGCCTTCGAGATCCGTGACCGGCAGATCTGGCAGCTGCTCACCAAGCCGCTGGCGCGCCTGCAGTACCTGCTGGGCAAGTGGGCGGGCATCGTGGGCCTGAACGCGGTGCTGCTGCTGGTGTGCGGCGTGGGGGTGTTCCTGTTCGTGCAGTGGATGCGCCTGCGACCGGCCCTCGACGAGATGGATCGGCTGGCGGTGCGTGACGAGGTGCTGGTGGCCCGCGAGGCGGCACGGCCACCGTACGAGCGGCTCACGCGCGAGCAGATCGTGCGCATGGTGGACGACGCGATCACGGCGGACGCCGTGCTCAAGGGAGACATCGACGCGGGACGGCGTCGCATCGAGGACGTGCGACGCGAGCTGGGGCAGCAGTTCCAGAAGGAGCACCTGGCCGCCCAGCGCAAGGTGGGCTCTGGAGCCGGCCGAACGCTGGTGTTCAGCGGGCTGGGCGACGCCAGGAGGCCTGGGGAGACGGTCACCCTGCGGTTCCTGCTGCATGCTGGGGCCAGCGATTCCCACAGCACCTATCCGGTGGTCTTCCGGTTCACCGACGGGAGCTGGATCGACCGGCAGTTCATTCCCGCCCAGAGCAGCGTGCTGCCGATCCCGGCCGAGCTGATCGACGACCAGGGCAGGTTGTCGGTGGAGTTCATGAACCTGGCCTTCGACCCCGGTTCGGAGTCCTTCGTGCCTGGTCCCTTCACCTTCAACTGGGACGAGAAGGACGTGGAGGTTCTCTACCGGGTGGGCGGCTTCGAGGGCAACTACCTGCGCGCCATGACGCTGAACCTGGTGAAGCTGTCGTTCCTGGCCATGCTGGCGGTGTGCGCCGCCACCTTCCTGAGCTTTCCCGTGGCGTGCCTGCTCAGCTTCGCGATCTTCCTGGCCGGCAGCCTGAGTCCGTTCCTGGCCGAGAGCATCCGCTACCAGACGCTGGACCTGGGCGACGGGCCCATCGCCCAGGCGTTCACGCTGGCCATCTATGCCGTGGCGTTCACGGTGGAGTTCCTGCTGCGACCCTTTGGGCAGATCAGCGCCAACGATGCGCTGGTGCGCGGGCTGAACGTGGGCTGGCCGCGGCTTTCGGAGGCGCTGGGGGTGATCGGTGCGGGCTGGACCGGGCTGGCGCTCGTGGTGGGCTGGCTGGCCTTCCGTCGCAAGGAACTGGCCATCTACTCGGGGCAGGGCTGAGCCATGCGTGACCGCTGGATCCAGCTGGCGTGCGGCGTGGTGATGGTGGTGGGCGTGACCGCCAGCGGAACCATGGTGCCGCGCCTGCTGCAGAAGGCCCAGGAGCAGGAGTTGCGCTACACCGCCGACCCGGTGGAGGGCGCGCCGCCCATCGTGGCGCTGGGCACGGCCATTGGCGCGCTTCGGGGAATCATCGCCGACTACCTGTGGATCAAGCTGCAGAGCCGCAAGGAGCAGGGGCTGTTCTACGAGGCCATGGCCGATGCCGACCTGATCACCAAGCTGCAGCCGCGATTCGCCGAGGTCTGGGGCTTCCACGGGCACAACATGGCCTACAACATCAGCGTGCTCACCAACACGCCCGAGGAGCGTTGGGCGTGGGTGAACGCGGGCATCGACCTGGTCCGCAATCGCGGGCTGCGCTACAACCCCAATGACCTGGGGCTGAACAAGGAGCTGGCTTTCTGGTTCGCCCACAAGATCGACGGCGTGGCCGACGATGCCCACCTGCACTACAAGCGCGAGCTGGCCCGCGAGTGGCACTTCCTGCTGGGGGCGCCGCCCATGGGCCAGCAGGAGCGCGAGGCATGGCTGCGACAGATCGCCGAGGCGCCGGACTCCATTCAGGCGCTCGAGGCGCAGCATCCGCAGGTGAAGGCGCTCGAGGAATCGCTCACGCGCGAGCTCTCGCCGTTCGACCGTCGCTTCGGGTTCAAGCTGGACCGCGAGTTCCTGCTCAACGTGGGCCGCTGGCAGGCCAGCAAGGGTTCGCCCTACGCCCGCATCCTGGGGCTGGACCGCCGCTTCGCCCAGAACGACCCCATCTACGCGGCGTTCGACCGCGTGCTGGGGGATCCAGCCAATCAGGAGGCCACGGCACGGCTGCTGGCCTTCCTGCGCAAGAAGGTGCTGCGCGAGGACTACAACATGGATCCGTCGCTCATGGCCGACTACACGCGCGACTACGGGCCCTTCGACTGGCGACACCCGCAGTCGCACGCGTTCTACTTCAGCCGGCTGGGGGCGGACTCCGGGGCCGACCGGTATGCCGCCGAGGATGACGTGTACAAGGTGCTGAACAACGACCGGCTGGCGATCCAGGCCATGCAGGCGCTGAACCATTCGGGCATGATGGGCGTGGATCCCTTCTCCACCGACAACCCCACGCGGATGCACGACAATCGGTGGATCAAGCCCATCGAGAGGTACTTTCGAGATCTCTACCAGAAGCACTACAAGGTGCGGGGGGCCGGCGGCGACACCTTCATCGACTTCCACGAGAACTTCATGGCCCAGGCCATCCGCCAGCTCTATCGGGCCGGCGACGTGGAAGGCGCCCAGGAGATCCTCGGCCATCTCGACGAGCTCTATGGCCGGGGCGGCCTGATCCCGAACGAGAAGTACAACAAGGGTGTGGAGGAGTTTGTCCGCGACAACACCTACGGCGAGTACGAGATGGTGCCCGACGTGGCGCGGACCGACGTGTACGCGGCCCTGCAGCGAGGCATCCGTGAGGGCCTGCTGCTGGGAAACCAGAAGGTGATGGACGAGGCCATGAAGTACGCGCGTGAGCTCACGGAGTACTTCCAGAGCACCCGCTACACGGACTTCGTCAACAAGTTCGGTGAGCGTCGCATGGCCGACCTGGTGGGCGACCTTCGGCAGAGCGTGGAGACGGTGTTCCAGTCGCTGCTGCTGGATCGCGGCCAGCCGCTGCTGGACCGCCTGGTCATGTACAACCGCGCCGGCGACGACCTGAAGCGGCTGGCCTACGACGCCGTGCGCGAGCAGGTGGCGATGGAACTGGCCGAGGGTCCGCTGGGCGGCGTCTACCGGGTCGAGGAGGTGCTGCCCGAGCCGCCGGGGATGGAGGAGTACCGGCGGGTCCAGGCCGAACTGGCCGAACGGCGCCAGCGCGAGGTTGAGGAGCAGAACCGTGCCGGGGCCCTGCGCAAGTGAGCGGCGTGGCTCGTCATCTTCCGCCCGCCATCCTGGCCATCGGACGCAACTATCCCGAGCACGCGCGCGAGATGGGCGGCACCGTGGATCCCAACCCGCTGGTCTTCCTGAAGAATCCGGCCAGCGTGATCCGCGACGGAGAGGCCATCGAGATTCCGCCCATCTGTCGTGAGCACGGGCCGCAGGTGGACTACGAGGGCGAGCTGGCGGTGGAGATCGGCCGCGACTGCCGCGATGTGCCCGAGGCGCAGGCCCTGGAGGTGGTGCGGGCCTACCGCGCCGCCAACGACGTGAGTGCGCGCTGGTGGCAGAAGCAGGGCAGCGGCGGCCAGTTCTGCCGCGGCAAGAGTTTCGACACCTTCTGCCCGCTCAGCGAGCCCATGCCCGCGGCCAGCGTGGGTGACCCGGGTCATCTTCGGCTGCAGACCCGCCTGAACGGGCAGCTGGTGCAGGACGCGGTCACGGCGCAGATGTTCCACGGCGTGCCGCGCATCATCGCCACGCTCAGTCGCGGCATGACCCTTCTGGAAGGCACCATCATCCTCACCGGCTCACCGGCAGGCGTCGGCGCGGCTCGCGTGCCTCCGGTGTTCCTGCAGGACGGCGATGTGGTCGAGGTGGAGATCGCGGGCGTGGGCCGCGTGCGCAACCCGGTCCGTGAGTTGCCGTGAGCCCGCGTCGCCCGGGCGTGGCAGCCCGTCTTGGCATGTGGCTGGTTCGGGGCTACCAGCGGTGCCTGTCGCCATGGCTGGGCGGCCGATGCCGCTTTGCACCGAGCTGCTCCCACTACACCATCGAGGCCCTGCATCGGCACGGGGCCGTGCGTGGGGGCTGGCTCAGCGCTCGCCGCCTGCTTCGCTGCCACCCGTGGGGCGGCTGCGGCGACGATCCGGTTCCGTGAGGGCCAACGCGCCCAGCGCCGGCGCGTGCTCGAGCAGGGCGGCCCGGTAGTCGGCCAGGGATCTTGGGTCGTGCGGCCGCACCTGCACGATCAGGTCCACGCCTGCGGGCAGCACGTGCTGCTCCAGTCGAAAGGCCTCCCGAAGCAGTCGCTTGATCCGGTTGCGGCGCACCGCGGTGCCCACGCGCCGGCCGATGCTGATCCCGAACCGGGCATGCGGCAGTCCATTGGGTGCGGCCAGCAGGCTGGCAAAGCCCAGGTCCCGTCGCAGCCGCAGCGCATAGGCCCGGCGAAAGTCCCGGTCGAGCCGCACGCGCATCCGGGCCGGAAATCCCAGCGGTCCGCTCACGCCTGCCGCTCCAGTTCCTGCTGGTAGCGGCGGAGCAGCTCGCGTCGGCTCACCAGCCCATGCACCAGTCGGCTCTCCAGGTCGTTCACCACCGGCAGGCTCTCCACATCGTGGCGGCTGAAGCGGTCGAGCGCCATGTCGAGCGAGTCGCTGGACTGGATCATCGGAAGGTCGCTCCTGGAGAGCTCCTCCACCGTGAGCAGCGGAATCGCCTCGCGGTTCACCAGGGCCTCGCGCATGTCGCGGGCCGTGACCATGCCTCGGTAGCGGCCCTGATGGTCCACCACCACGAATTCCTGCCCGCCGCGCTCGCGCATCAGTTCCACCAGCCGCTCGGCCGGCGCGTCCAGGGGCACGGTCAGGGGCTTGGCCAGCCAGAGGTCCGACACGCGCAACCTTCGCAGCACGGTCAGGTCGCTCATGCTGCCCAGCCGCACGCCCATCTTGACCAGTTCCGAGGTGTAGATGCTGTCGCGGTGCAGCAGGCGGCTCACCGTGACGGTGATCACGGCCGTGAGCATCAGCGGCAGGATCACGCTGTAGCTGTGCGTGAGCTCGTACACCAGCAGCACGCCGGTGAGCGGCGCATGCGTGGTGCCCGCGATCATGGCCGCCATGCCGACCAGCGCGCAGTGCGAGGGATCGGGCGCGTTGGGAAGTCCGGCCGCGTGAAGCGCCAGTCCGAAGCCGCCGCCGGTCATCGCGCCCAGCAGCAGGCTGGGCGCAAACAGGCCGCCCGCGCCGCCCGAGCCCAGCGTGAGGCAGGTGGCCAGCGCCTTCAGCACGCCCGAGGCCACCACCTGCAGCGCCAGGATGCCCATGACCCATGGCGTGGCCTGCAGCGCGGCTCCATAGAAGTCCGGGTTCATCAGTTGCCGGGTCTGCACATAGCCCGCGCCGAAGAAGGGCGGCATGGCGTGACTGCCCGGCCGCAGCCACAGGAAGGCCGCGCCAAGCAGGCAGAGCAGGCTGGCACCCGCCAGGGGACGCAGGTTGCGCGGTACGGGCAGACGTTCGAACAGCCGCTCCGTGACCGGGAGCATGCGCATGAACCCCACGGCTGGAATGGCGCAGCAGATGCCCAGCGCCACGAAGATCGGCGTCTGGTCCAGCGAGAAGAAGTCGGCGCTGCTGCGGAAGAACTCCGGTCCCACGCCGAAGAGCGGCTCCTGCGTGCCCAGCAGGGTTTGCGCGGTGGCGGCACCCACCACACTGGCCACCACGATGGGCGTGAAGGTTCGCAGCGAGAAGTCGCGCAGGATCACCTCGAGCGTGAAGAAGATGCCCGCCATGGGCGCGTTGAACACCGCGGCCAGGCCGGCGGCGCTGCCGCAGCCGAGCAGGGTGGTCGTGGCCGTGGCGTCGCCCTTGAGCCACCGGCTGAAGCTGCTGCCGATGGCGGCGCCGATGGTCACGATCGGGCCCTCGGGACCGGCGCTGCCACCGGAGCCGATCGTGCAGGTGCTGGCCAGCCACTGGCGGATGCCCACCCGCAGCGGCAGGCTGGATTGCTGCCGGTTCACCGCCAGCAGGACTTGCGAGACACCGTGCCCGCGGAATGCGCTGGGAATGATCCAGAACACCAGGGCGGTCAGCAGGGCGCCCACCACGGGCGCGGCCAGCACGGCAAGCGTGGTGGCACGGGGGTGCTCGGGACCGAGCTGGTCCGGAAGATGCTCCAGCCAGCGAATGGGCAGGATGAATCCGACCGCTGCGGCCCCCATCAGCACACCCACGGCACCGCTCATGGCCAGCAGCCACCACTCGCGATCCAGCCCCAGCCGAAGCCGAAGGCGTGCGGGCAGCGACACACGGGGCAGCATGCGTCCGAGGGTATCCATGCCCTTGGGGCCGGCGGGCGGGCACGGAACGGACTTCCGGGGCGATGAAGTTTCGGCTACACTTCGGGGCTCGGCCGCAACGCCCCTCAGGAGACCTGCCCCGTGATCGAAGCCCTGCTCAGCGATGCAATCGTGGAAAAGTTCGGTGGACGCTTCAAGTTGACCGCGCTCATCCAGAAGCGGCTTCAGGAGATCATCGAGGGAGCCCGGCCGCTGGTGGAGCGGCATGGACGCAGCGACCTCGAAGTGGTGATCGCCGAGATCATGGAAGACAAGATCACGGTGGACTGGGACGCATGCGGCCTGGAGCCGCCGGCGCGGGCCTGATGCCGGGTTGCGGCCCGACGGGTCGCCCTCCATACTGATTCGTGCTCGGAGAGGTGTCTGAGCGGTTGAAAGAGCTAGTCTCGAAAACTAGTAGCGGGCTTGTCCTGCTCGTGGGTTCGAATCCCACCCTCTCCGCTTCCTTCACTCCAGGACGCGATCCCTGCGGGTCGCGTCCTGTCGTTCTCGAAGCGGAGAGCCGCATGCGGCTGTGCCGCCCGCGAGCGTCCCGGGCTGCGCCCGGTCCGCCGTGTCTTCTGCATCGGGCCTTGCGGCCCGGCACGGCGAAGCCCTCCCCTTGAGGCCTGGGCGTGTTCCCTGAACCGGGTGGTCATGCAGTCGTGCGTTCGCCTTGTTGAAGGGCGTCATCCGCCCAGCATCCGCTTTCGTCTGGCCGTGAACTTCCACCACGGCGTGGGCCGGCCGCCCCGAGCCTGATGCACGATGGCCATGAACACATCGATCACGCAGGGGTCGTGTCTGGCCCCCGTGCGGCGGCAGAGCGACCGGTACATGGCCAGGGGCTCGCGACGAGCCAGCTGTCGCACCGTGTGGATGCCCAGGCGGCGCAGATCCGCCAGGGTGGCAGGACCAACGTTGGCAAGGTCACCCAGCTGACGATCCGCGTCAGGCATACATGCGCCGGGTGGCATCGAGCTCCTTTGCCACAAGTTCGCGCAACTCGGGGGGATGGACCACCCGCGCGTGCGAGCCCATCTGCAAGACCCACCACAAGATCTCGTCGAAACCGTTCACCGAGGCGGTGAATCGCAGCCTTCCATCAGGCAGCCACGTGGTCTGCTGCGTGGCGTGCCAGAGCGTCTCGGAGATGTTGCGGGCGAACATGGCGTCGAACTCGATCTCCACAGGAATGTGCCGATCCTTGCCGGCATCCCGGCTGAACAGCTCCCATGCCCCGCGGAGATAGGTATCCAGGTCGAAGCCCGTCGGTGGCGAGAACCGCTGCGAGGACAGATCGATCCGTTCGATGCGGGCCAGCTTGAACTGCCGCAGTTCGCCCTTGCTCGGGCCTTCGAGCACCTCCGCCAGCAGGTACCACGATCGCTTGGCATGAAACAGGCAGACCGGTCCGACGCGCCGCCGCGGCGCGGCACGACGGGCCTTGCCGCCGGCGCGCGTCTCCTGCGGCAGCGGGTCATCGAACCGGGAGTAGGCGATCTCCAGGGCAGAGCCCTTCAAGTGAGCCTCCACGATGCGCGCGAAGGCCGTGGTCTGCTGCTCGGTGATGCGGGTGGGCTGGTGCCGGAGCTGGATGAACCGTCGCAGCACGCGCACGCGATCCTCGTCGGACGGGCTCAGCAGCCGCTCGGTCTGCTTGACGGCCCGGGTGGTCTCGCGGCTGGCGATCGAGAGCAGGCCACCCGTGAGCTTCTCCAGCACCACCACGCCTGCGATCGCCTCCTCCAGTTCCGGGCGCGCGGGCATGGAGCCGTCGGGCGCCGAGCGACCGTTGACCATGCCGCGGTGCTCGGACACGTTGCGCTTCCACCAGGCGGGGTCCGCCTTCTTGATGGCCACCAGATCGCGGCGGGCGGTACGGGCCCCAAAACCGAATCGGTCCTGGATCCACCGTCCCAGGTCCCCTTGGCCGTTCTCGATCGCCTGGCGGATCTCCTTGTGGCGATCGATCATGGCCTTCTGGGTGGACCGGACGCCTTTCTTGCGGTGACGGGGGGTCATGGTGGCCTCTGGGCGGCAGGATAGTTCTCGGAAGCGGTGGGGCTGAGAGCGGTAGCCAAACCCAGTTCACGAAAGCCATTTGTGATGGATTTGGCTCCGGGAAGAGCGAAATTTTCACCTTTTTTCGTTTCATCATGATGGTCGACATGGCGTGTTTTCGTTTGAATCAGTGGAGATGATGTGAACGCGTGCCCTGATCGGGCTACGCAAGGCAAAGTGATCTCCGGTCGCGTGGGCCGGACTCATGCGTGGGAAGGGGCCGCCGGTCGACGGTCTCGGCTGTGGCGTGCGCTCGCAGGAGTCGGGCGTCAGGCGTAATGGGGCTTCGGGCCCAAAGAAAGTGTCAGATGCGAAACGACATGATGATTGTGGCGGGCGTGGTGGCAATGGCGGGTTCGGCGATGGCTGCTCCGCCGGTGACCTACGTGAACGCGTTGGGTTCGTCCACGGGCTGGTACTCGGATGACACGCGGACCTCGGCGGGGGTGTACCTGAACGGGACCAACTCATCCTTCCAGCCCTACTTCCAGGGTCTGCTCCCCTCGAGCACCGCCGACGACGCCCTGATCGCCCAGCAGCTCTACTTCACGGACAGCGGTTCGGCTGCGGGTGGCGAATCCGGCGGCGTGATGGTGCTGGACGGAACATCGGCCAACCTCGGCAAGACCAGCGTGCGCTACTACGGCAACGGTACGGGTATCGGCACGTTGAACAGTTCGTTCACCAGCACCTTCCGCTGGTACATGGATCCGTATCCCACGTCCCGAACCGTGGCGCTGAATTTGTCGGTCGTTGGCTCGGACAACTTGATCTACAGCTTGAGCTGGCTCGGCACGGGCGCCCAGATGAACGCCTGGCAGACCTTCAGCGTGGACTCCAGCACGGATGGATGGCGCATCTATGGCAATGGAGCCCCGGGGAGCAACGGTAACTCCTTCACGTTGTCGAGCCTGCTTGCCGACGCCACGTACGGCAGCATCCTGAGCGGAGCCTCCGTGATCGGTCAGGGCTTCAACATCGGTTCGTACCAGCGCAACGCCCGCGTCGGCATCGACTGGCTCGAGAGCAGCCTGATCAACGGCGGCACGCGCGTGGACTTTGGCGTGATTCCCGCCCCCGGAGCCATCGCCCTGCTGGGGTTGGCGGGGGTCCTGATCCGTCGTCGGAAAGCCTGATCCGCCGCAGACATCGCAGCGCACGATCACGGCACGCACCGTGACCGCGCACGCTCCGCCCCTCGAGGTCATGCACGATCTCGGGGGGCGTTTGTCTGGGTGTGATCGATGCGCGGCAAGTTGCTCGCGTTCAACAGGTTCCGAGGTCTTTCACGCCGTGCTGGCCGAGATCGACTTGATCCAGCCGGTCTTGCCGTTGGAGAGGCGGATGTGAAGCCAGCCGGGCCGCTCCTCGAGCACGCGGAACTCCACGCCCTGGGAGAGCGGCTCCGCGAAGGCAGGGGCGAAGCCCTCGCCGTTGCCCTTGCGGACCATCACCTGGTCCGCCACGGTGACGCCCATGGGGCGCCACGCCGGGGCGTTGGCATCCAGCACCACGCTGGTCAGCAGCACCGCGCCCAAGAGGCCGCAGCACCAGGCTGTGGGCGAGCCCACGCGCCGCAGGGCGCCTGGCAGGCGAGACGGACTGGCCAGCAGCAGCACCACGACCACGAACCACGCCACCATCCAGAGCGACACGGCCAACGCAAGCCGGCTTCGTTGGCCCACCAGGTGCCACCAGCGGGCCACATCCTCAAGCAGCATGCCGCTACCCAGGTCCAGCCGATCCTTGACCAGCGAACGGGCGTGGGCCAGGTTGGCCTGCAGGCGGCTGTCGCCGGGCATGAAGCGTTGAGCCTTCAGGTAGCTGCCGATGGCGGCGCCAGTCTGCCCGGCCTGCAACTGGGCATTGCCCAGGTTGTAGAGCAGGGGGCCGTTCATCGCCCCCGCATCCACGGCGGTCTGGAATCCATCGCGGGCCTGCTGAAACTGGACCTGGGCGGCCTTTGGGTCGCTCGCCTGCAGTTCCATGCCACGGTCGTAGGCGGCTTGTGCGGCCGTCAGGCCGGCGAGGTCCTGGGCGTGCGCGGCGGTGCAGACAGCCAACGCGATCATGGCGGCGCGGACAAGGTTCATGCGTTCACCTCCTCCAGGACATCCATCTGACGGCGCGTCCAGCGGAGCGCGTCGAGCGACCGGATCAACTCCAGGGCGCGCGTGCGAGCTCCTTCGTCCAGGGCAGTTCGGACCGGGGCGAAGGCCACACGCTCGCCCTGTCCGATCAGGTCATCCAGCGTCGCCAGCGTGGTCTCCGTGGCGCCGGCCTGTCGGGCCAGTTGCAGGGCCTGGGAGCGCGTGACCGTGCCCACGGCATGTCGCGTGCGGTCCGCCACATAGTTGCACAAGGCTGCAGCGATGGCGGCCGCGTCGGCAGCGGCGATCAGCGCCTGCTGCGCCGACTTGCATGCTTGGCGCGAACGGGCCAGCCCCGCGTCACCGGCTAGCCGGTCGCGGCGTCGACGCACCAGCAGGGCCACCAGCGCCAGCAGGGGAGGCGCGGCGAAGACGACCGCCGTGCCGGCCCCCAGCCGAAGCCGGTCATCTCGCAGCATGGCGGCATCGGGCATCGCGTTCGCCAGCACGCCACCCTCGACTTCGGTGAGCGTTTCGGCCGGCTTGGATGGCTGGGAGCCCAGGGTGAACTGCTCGGCGCCGATCCGCTCGCTGGGACTGACCGAGATGGGGATGGGCTGCGTCTTGACCGTGACGTAGCGGGCCAGTTCCGGATCGAAATAGCTGAACTCGATCGGTGGCACCTGGGTGAGCGTGGCCGAGAGTGGGCGAATGGTCTGGGTGAAGGTCTTGGCGTTCCCATCCACCGTGCCGGCCAGTGGGTCGCTGGGCACGCGAAACTCGCCACCCAGCGAGGCCTGATCGATCACCGGTGGCTGCAGCGTCTGCAGGTCGGTGCCACCCTGGCTCAGGTCCACCACGGTCACGGTGAGCGTGATCGGATCGCCGACGGCCACCTGTGAAGGCTTGGCCTGGGCGTGCACCACGAAGTTGCCGACCGCGCCGCGGAAGTTGGCGGGTCGGCCCTCGGCTGGCAGGGCCCGCACCTGGACCGACGAGACCTGGGGAGCGGCCGACACGGGACGCACGCCCGTGAGCGAGAGTTCGCGGCCGCCGAAGAATCCCCGTTCGGCGGTCACGCCGGTGGGATACTTCCACACGATCCGGACATCGCCCGCATCGACCGGTCCGGACTTGCCCGGGGTGACGGTCTGCGTGAGTTCGTAGGCGATCCACGTCTGGCCGTCGATGCGCTCCTCGTCACCCTGCGGACGACGGTTGGTCTGGGCCAGCTCGCGCAGGCGTGGCAGGAACACGCCCCATGAGCTGGCCTCGGCGTCCAGCAACTGCCACATCTGGGCCTCGTCCAGTTGCACGTTGAAGCGCGCGTTGATGTAGGGGCGCACCAGCATCCGCAGCGTGAGTTCCACGCCCTGTCCTACCCACGGGCTGGCCGGTGAGGCGACCACCTCCACGCGCAGCAGTTCGGATGCGGCCGAGCTGGCCACGGTCACGGTTTCGGGCGGGCTGGTCCAGGTGCGCGTGTCGCTCTTCACCTGCACCGTGGGAAGGGTGAACGTTCCCTCCCGCAGTGGGGTGAACTCCACGGTCCAGGTGAGCGTGCTGCGACGCGTGACGCGACCGTTGATGTTCTGCTGCATCTCCATGCGCTGCGGCACGGGTTGGACACGGGCCTCGAAATCCTGACTGTCGGCGACCGTGGGGACCGCGTCATCGGCGGCGTTGTTCACCTCGACCATCATCTGCAGCGGTGTTCCCACCCAGGCCTCGCGGCTGGGAAGCCGGAAGGACACGTTCTGCGCCATGGCCAGAGGGGCCAGAAGCATGGCAAGCAGAAGGATGGGAGCGCGGAGTGGATTCATGAGTTCCCGATGATCGCGTGGGCTACCAGTCCTTGTCCACCGGCCGCTGCCGGACCGGGCCCTGCGCCTGCTTGCGCTGGTCGCTTCGAGCCTTTTCCTTGTCACGAACCATCTGCAGCAGGCGTTCGGCCTGGTCACGCTCCATGGACTCCGTGCCGGTGAGCGGCTTCGGCGCCGCCTGCGACGGTTCGGCCTGCTGCGGTTCCTGCCGCGGATCCGGATCGTCCTGGTTCTGCTGCGGTTGCGTGGAGGGCTGCTTGGCCGGTTGCTGTGGCTGCTGCTTCTCGGGGTTCTGGCCCTGGCGCGGTTGTTGCTGGGGCCTTGACGGATCTTGTTGGGGATCGTCGGACCGTTGCTGCTGTGGATCCTGCTGTCCCTTTGGCTGCTCTGCCGGCTGAGGGTCCTGCGGCTGTTGCGAAGGGCCTTGCTGAGAATCCTGACTTCTGGACTGCTGGTCCTGGCCCTGCGATGACTGCTGTGGCTGCTGGTCCTGCTGCTGCGTCTGGTCCTGATTCTGTTGCTGCTGACTCTGCTGCTGCTGCTGATCCTTCTGGCTCTGTGGATCCTGCCGCTCTTGCTCCTGCTGTTGCTGCTGTGAGCGCTCCTGGCTCTGCTGCTCCTGCTGCTGCTGGATCTTGCGGAGTTCCTTGAGCAGCTGCAGCGAGGTCTCGGCGTTCGCCACGCTGTCCTCGTCGGTTGGATCGGCCGCCGCGGCATCCTTGAAGTGCGTGAAGGCGCTTTCCACCTGCGACACGGCCTGCTGCAGTTGCTCGGGCGGAATCTGCGGCGTCTGGGCCGGATCGGCCGTGCCCACGGGAGGCAGGCTCTTGAGCACCTCGGCGTAGGTGGCGTTGCCCTGGTTGTACATGCTGCGCGCCGCCAGATCCGCGTTGGCACCCTGCGCGCTCTGCTGGAAGAGCTTGCGGGCCCCGGCGTAGTCGCCCTGCTGAAAGCGACTCACACCCAGGTTGTAGGCCACCTCGCGAGCGTCGGGCTTCAGCTGCAGGGCCTTCTCCAGTTCGGCTGATGCCGTGCCCCAATCCTGCGACTGCATGGCGGCCATGCCCGACTGGACCGCAGCGCGGTAGGCGGCGGGGTCCGGGGATGGCGTTGCCGCGGGCTCGGCGACGGGCGGCATGTCTTCGGCCTTCGTCGCCGGTTGCGGTTCGGGCAGTTTCAGGGCGGAGCCGCCTGCCGGGCCGGGCGGCTCCACGGGAGCGGTGGCCTTCTGTGATGAGGCCATGACCATCGAGGCGGTTGCCGAAAGGGCAAGCAGGAACACCGCGAGTCTCATGCCACACCCACCTTCCGCACCTTGCGATCGGTGATCAGGCTCTCCATCACCAGCAGCATCAGGGCGGCGCCGGCGAACCACTGAAAGCGGGGCGTCTGTCGCTTGACCAGGCTGCTCTCCTGTTCGATGCGGTCCAGGTCCGCCAGCGCGGTGCGATACACGGCCGCCATGTCCACCTGCGCGGTGCCCGCAGCGATGAAGGCGCCGCCGCCCGCCGTGGCCACCTGCTCGAGCGTGTCGGGGCTCATGCGCGACCAGATCTCCTGTCCCTCGTGCACCAGAAAGCGCCGCTGGCCGTCTGCGCCTATCACGGGAATGCGCGCGCCATCACGGGAATCTCCGATGCCGACGGTGAACACCCGTACGCCCTGTTCCTCCAGGGCGTTTGCGGCGGCGGTCACGGGGTCGCTCTCCATGTCCTCGCCGTCACTCAGCACCACGATCACCTTGGCGCCCTTGTCGGCGGCGGGGAAGCTGTTGGCGGCCATGCGAATTGCCTCGCCAAGCATGCTGCCGCCGCGTGCCGAGGCCTTGGGCTCCAGGTCGCGCACCGCCTGCCGGAAGGCGGCGTAGTTGAGCGTGAGCGGCGTGCGGATGGCGGCCACGCCGGCGAAGTCCACCAGGCCCACGCGATCCCCCTCGAGCGCCTCGCTGGCGTCCAGCGCGAACTGCCGGGCCCGCTCGAGCCGGCTTGGTGAAGCATCGCCCGCCAGCATGCTGCGGCTCACGTCGATGGCGAAGATCACGTCCAGCCCGCGGCGTTGCACCTGCTCCACCTGCATGCCCCAGCGCGGATCCATGATGGCAGCCACCAGCGCCAGCGACGCCGCCAGCACAAGGCCCGCCCGGATCCAGGCCCGTGCGAGATCCAGGTTGGGGCTGAGCCGGGCCATCAGGCCGCTCTCGGCGATGGCCGCGAGACGCTGGCGTCGCCTTTGCAGGCCCATCACCAGGACCACCGCCAGCGCCGCCACCAGCCAGATCCACAACGCCGCGCCAGGCTGCGCGAACTGGAAGCCGCCGCTCATGGCAGAGTTCTCCAGCGGGTGCTGGACAGCACCACCTCGGCCGCAAGCAGCACCATCGCCACGCCCAGCAGAGCGGGTACAGGAAGGCCGCCCAGACGCAGTCCCTCCACGGCCAGATCCTTGGCCATCACCGTTCGCTTCTGCTCGGTCACGGTCTTCTCCAGCTCGTCGATCCTGGCGTAGATGCCCTCAAGGCTGCGCGAGTCGGTGGCACGGAAGTACTGGCCGCCGGTCATCTCGGCCATCTTTTGGAGCAGGCCCTCGTCGATGTTCACGGGCTGCCGGACCATCTGCATGCCGAAGGGGGTGCGCACCGGCATGGGGGCCATGCCTCGCGTGCCCATGCCGATGGTGTAGAGCTTGATGCCGAGCGTGCGGCAGAGTTCGGCGGCGGTCACGGGGTCGATGTCGCCGGCGTTGTTCTCGCCGTCGGTGAGAAGCACCAGCACCTTGCTCTTGATGCGGCGGCTCGCATCGCCACGCTGCTCGGTGGCGTCGCGCAGCTTCTCCGCGCCCAGGGCCACCGCGTCGCCGATGGCCGTGCCGTCCTCGCCGGAGCCCGGCTCGGCGGGCTTGAGGTCCTTGAGCGCCGCCAGCAGCCACTCGTGATCCAGGGTCATGGGACTGACGCTGTCGGCATGGCGGGCGAAGGTGACCAGGCCGACCAGGTCATCCTTGCGGCCGGCCAGTCCGCTGCCACCGTCCACGAATCGGTCCACCACGTCCTTGAGCGCGGTCAGTCGATCCACCGCGCGGCCTTGCACCGAGAAGTCCATCGCCAGCATGCTGCTGGACCGGTCCACCACCAGCTGGATCGCCACGCCCTCGGTGAGCGTGCGCGTCTGCTCGTTCAGGCGGGCCGGTCGGGCCATGCACAGCACCAGCAGTCCCACGGCCATTGCCCGCAACGCCATGGGCAGCCAACGCAATCGCGCGGCGAAGCCGGCGCCGGCCTGACGCGCCCGCGCCACGGCACTGAACCGCAGCGTGGGCCGCCTGCGCCACACCCGCACGAAGGCCAGCGCCGCCACCGGAGCCAGCAGCAGGAACCAGGGATCGAGCAGGGCCAGGGTGCTCATGGGACGCGCTCCGGACGGTCCTGCGTGGTGTCGACATCCGGCATCAGCTCCGTGGGCACGGACGCCGACCGGCTCTCCTGCACGAAGCCCCGGGCCGCTTCCAGCCCGTGCTCGCACTCGGTGCGTCCGGGTCGCTGGGCCGCGAACTTGACCAGATCCGCCGCCCGCATGAACGCGGCCAGCATGCGCTGGTGATCCTCGCGGATGGCGGGGTGATGGCGGGCGGACTGCAAAAATTCCTTGGTGGTCTGCTCCGGTGCGCGGATGCCGAAGCGACCTTCCACGTAGCGACGCACGGTGTCGGAGAGCAGCACGTAGAAGTCCAGCACAAGGCCCTTGGCCGGCAGTTCCCGGGCCGCCAGTTCGTCCAGTTCGCGAAGCGCCCGCACGTCCACGGGTTCGGGTGGCGGCGAGACCTGCGCCCGACCCTTCCACCAACGCCAGACCATCCAGGCCAGCAGGGCGGCAAGCCCCGCGCCGCCCGCGTACCAGGGCCAGACGGGCTCCAGTGGAACCGGCACCGCACCCTTGACGTCACGGATGCGGGCGGGGTCGAAGCCCTCGGTGAGCAGCGTCCGCACCTCCACCGGCAGCTCCGGACTGGTGAGCACCGTCTCGGTCCCGTCGGCGGCGCGCAGGATGAACGACATGGGTGGCACGACCTGAGCGCCGCTTTCGAACGTGACCAGCGAGAGCTGCTCCACCAGCTGGTCCGGGCCCTGCGGTGTCGAGGGGATCGATCGGACTTGACGCACGTCCCACACGCCCATGGGGCTCTTGAATGCCGGCACCAGCACGCCGGTGCCCGAGGGCCGCTCGACGCGGAACTCCACCAACAGCGGCTCGCCGGCGCGCACGGACCCGCAGGGCGCGGACACGCTCACGGTGGCTCCGCCCGCCGACGCCTGGCGCGACACCGGCTGGGACGCCTGCTCCGGCGCGGCGGCCACAAGAAGCGACGCCAGCAGTGCGGCCTTCATCGACCCCTCCGGGCTTCGCGGCGGCGAAAGACCTGGGCCAGCGGTGCCACGAAGTCGCTTCCGGTCTCAACCTCCACGGCGTCCAGGCGCAACCTTCGGAAGGTCTGCTGCAGGGTGGCCCGATCCTGCGCGGCCGCCGCGGCAAAGCGGGCCCGCACGCCACGGTCGGCCGTGTCCACCACGAAGGTCTCGCCGGTCTCCGGATCCTCCAGCTCCAGCAGGCCCACGCGGGGCAGCGCCTGCTCGGTGCGGTCGCTGACCACCACCGGGATCACGTCGTGGCGGCTCCGGGCCATGGAGAGGGCGCGCTCCCATCCGGTGTCCATGAAGTCGCTGATCACGAAGAGCACGCTGCGGCGGCGGACGATGCGGGTGACCTCATCCACCGCCGCGGCCAGACGGGTGCCCTGGCCCTGCGGATGCAGCGCCAGCAGCTCGCGCACGATGCGCAGCACGTGCCGCGTTCCCTTGCGGGGAGGCACGAAACGCTCGATCCGATCGGTGAAGGCCAGCAGGCCCACCTTGTCGCCGTTGCGGATGGCGCTGAAGGCGATGGTGGCGGCCATCTCGGCCACCAGCTCTCGCTTGAACTGCGACTGCGTGCCGAAGTCCAGGCTTCCGGACAGGTCCACGGCCAGCATCACGCACAGCTCGCGCTCCTCGCGGAACATCTTCACGTGCGGGCTGCCGGCGCGGGCGCTCACGTTCCAGTCGATGGTGCGCACGTCGTCGCCCACCACATAGGGGCGCACCTCCTCGAACTCCACGCCACGGCCCCGGAAGGCGCTGTGGTAGGTGCCCGAGAGCGCCTCGCTGGTCACGCGACTGGTGCGAATCTGGATGCGCCGCACCTTGCGAATGAGTTCACTCGCGTTCATGGAAGGACTCCAGCCCCGGGCCCGCTCAGGGCACCGGCACGTGCTCCAGGAGCGTGCGGATCACGTCGTCGCTTGTGCGCTCGAGTGCCTCGGCCTCGTAGCTGAGGCCAATGCGGTGGCGCAGCACGTCCAGGGCCACGTCCTTGACGTCCTGCGGCGTCACGTAGCCACGGCCGTCCAGGAACGCCTTGGCCCGGCTGGCCACGGTCAGGGCGATGGTGGCGCGCGGGCTGGCGCCGTACTGGATGAGTTCCTTCACCGGGGCCTTCACCGTGCCCGGGTCGCGCGTGGCCACCACCAGGTTGACGATGTAGTCCTTGATGCGGTCGTCCACGAAGATGCTGTCCACCACGGTCCGGGCGGCCACGATGTCGGCGGGCTGGAGCACGGCACGCACCTGGTGCTGCATGGTGGTTCGGGCCATGCGATCCAGGATCTGCCGCTCCTCGCGGGCCGTGGGATAGCGCACCATCAGCTTGAGCATGAAGCGGTCCACCTGCGCCTCGGGCAGGCTGTAGGTGCCTTCCTGCTCGATCGGGTTCTGCGTGGCCAGCACCAGGAAGGGATCCTCCATCCGGAACGTCTCGGTTCCGATGGTGACCTGCCTCTCCTGCATGGCCTCGAGCAGGGCGCTCTGCACCTTGGCGGGAGCGCGGTTGATCTCGTCGGCCAGCACGATGTTGGCGAAGATGGGGCCCTTCTTCACCACGAAGTCACCCGTGTTCGGCCGATAGACCAGCGTGCCGACCAGGTCGGCGGGCAGCAAGTCGGGCGTGAACTGGATGCGCTGGAAGCTGGTGTGGATGGCCTTGGCCAGCGTGGCCACGGCGGTGGTCTTGGCCAGACCGGGCACGCCCTCGATGAGAATGTGTCCGTTGCCCAGAAGGCCGATCACCAGCCCCTCGAGCATCTCGTGCTGGCCCACCACCACGCGCTGCATCTCGCTCACGAGCTGCTGGAAGGGCTTGGCGGCCTGAGCCACCTGTCGTTCAAGGTCCTGGATGTCGACGGAGGATTGTTGTTGGGTCATGGTCTGCGTTCCGGGGAAAGAACCGCCGCCTACGCGGTTCTTGGTCGATGGGTTCATGGGCATTGTGACGTCCTTTCGCCTCCCGCGCCGCGGGATCCTGACCTGATACGGGCGGGCCCGAACGCGTGTGAAACCGTTACGCTTTCTTCATGCAGCAGCGGACCTTGCGCGTGGCGTGGGTGGGGACGGGCGTGATGGGTGCCAGCATGGCAGGGCACCTTCTTGAGGCCGGTCACGCGGTGTGCGTGCATTCGCGGACCCGCGTCAGAAGCCAGCCCTTGCTTGACGCCGGCGCCACCTGGGCCGAGTCGCCAGCCCAGGCCGCTGAGGGGGTGGATGCGGCGTTCGCCATGGTGGGCCTTCCTGCCGAGGTGGAGGAAGTGTTCCTCGGCCCGCAGGGCATGCTGGCGGCGACGCACCTGCCCGGCATGGTGATCGACATGGCGACCAGTCCGCCCGAACTCGCGCGGCGAATCGCCCAGGTGGCGCGGGCGCGCGGAGTGGGAGCCTTGGACGCGCCGGTCTCCGGTGGTGACGTGGGCGCACGCAACGCCACGCTGTCGATCATGGTGGGCGGTGAGCAGGCGGACTTCGAGCGCATCAAGCCGCTCCTGGCGTGTCTGGGCGGCACGATCGTGCATCATGGACCCGCGGGTGCCGGGCAGCTTTGCAAGATGGTCAACCAGATCCTGGTGGCCAACAGCATGGTGGGAGCCTGCGAGGCCATGGTGGCCGCCAAGGCGGCGGGGCTGGATGCCGATCGCGTGCTGCAGAGCGTGAGCGGAGGGGCCGCGGGCAGCTGGACGCTGCAGAACCTGGTGCCGCGCATGCTGCGCGGGGACTGGAATCCCGGCTTCTTCGCCAGCCACCTGGCCAAGGATCTGCGCATCGCCCGCGAGCAGACGCAGGCCCTTGGCGAGCCACTGCCCGGGCTTGAGCTTTCGCAGCGGCTCTTTGAGGGGCTGGAGGCCCTGGGGCACGGGAATCTCGGCACACAGGCCCTGCTGAAGGCATGGAACGAGGTGCTGGAGCGTCTGGAGCCAGCGTCGAGCCACGGCCGGGCCGCTGGCGGCAAGTGAGTGGTTCGGCTATCTTGTTCGGCCCGCCCACGCGGCGGAACCAAGGAGAATTCCCATGGCCGTCACCGCCGACATCAAGCCCGGAAGCAAGGTCACCTTCACCGTGGTCAAGTTGCCCGCAGCCGAGAGGCTGAAGAAGACCATCTTCCGCCTGATGCGCCAGGAGACGCGCGTGCAACGCGCCATGGACAAGCTGGCCAAGAGCCGGGCCAACGGCGGCAACGACGTGCACCAGCGCGGTGGCCGCATGTGGACAAGCCGCAAGAAGGCCAGTCGGATCGTGACCCTGAAGACCGGGGCCACCTTCACCATCACGGTCACGCCGCAGATCTCCAACGACCTCAAGAGCGTGTCCCGTTATCTCTCTCGCAACTGACATGCCGTCGGCGTGGGGCGCGGCCGCGGCGCCGGCTGGACGGGCCAGTTGGCCGGTGGTGGTCGTGGTGGGAGGCGGATTTGGCGGTCTTCGCGTGGCCCGCAGACTGGCTCGTGCGCCGGTGAATGTGGTGCTGGTGGACCGCAAGAACCACCACCTGTTCCAGCCGCTGCTGTATCAGGTGGCCACGGGCGTGCTCACCACGTCGGACATCGCATTTCCGATCCGCCGGGTGCTGCGAGGCCAGGCCAATGCGCACGTGTTCAATGACACCGTGACCGACGTGGACCTGTCCACGCGCACCATCGGGTTGGGCGAGGGTCCGCGAGCGCCGTATGACTGGCTGGTGCTGGCTGCGGGGGCCACCAGCAGCTACTTCGGCAACCCGGACTGGGAGGCCTTGGCACCAGGCATGAAGACCCTGGGGGACGCCACCCTGATTCGCAGCCGGATCCTGCGCGCCTTCGAGGACGCCGAGGCCGAGAGCGATCCTGCCGCGCGGCAGGCCCACCTGACGTTCGTGGTGGTGGGCGGCGGTGCCACCGGCGTGGAACTGGCGGGCGCCATCAAGGAACTGGCCGTCGATGCGTTGGCGGGGGACTACCGTCGATTTGACGCCGCCCGGGCTCGCGTGGTGCTGGTGGAGGCGGGTCTCCGGCTTCTGCCGGACCTGAGCGCCGCATCGTCGGCGTCGGCCAAGGCCAGCCTGGAGGGCATCGGCGTGGAAGTGCGGCTGGGCCAGCCCGTGAGCCAGGTGCGAGACGGCGGGGTGACGGTGGGCGACGAGCGCATCGATGCCGACACCGTGGTGTGGGCCGCGGGCGTGAAGGCGAGCTCGCTGGGCGCGTCCCTTGGCATGCCCTGTGATCGTGCCGGCCGCGTGCTGGTGCAGCCCGACTGCTCGCTGCCGGGACATCCGGAGGTGTTCGTGATCGGTGACATGGCGGCGCAGCGTTGCTCGCGGACCGGCAAGCCGGTGCCTGGCGTGGCGCCGGGCGCGATCCAGATGGCCGACATGGTGGCGCGCGTGATCCGTGACGAGACCCGAGCCCGCATCCGTGGCGTGGTGCCCGCGGCACGACCGGCGTTCCGCTACCGGGACAAGGGCAGCATGGCCACCATCGGACGCGGTCATGCCGTGGCCGAGGTTGGCCCGATACGGCTTCGCGGGCTGCTGGCCTGGCTGGCCTGGCTCTTCGTGCACCTGGTGCTGCTGGTGGGCGTGCGCAACAGGCTCTTCGTGCTGCTCTCGTGGGGCATCTCCTACCTCACCTTCAGCAAGGGCACGCGCATCATCGCGGGCGAACCGCGGTCCAACCTGCGCCGCCCGCTGGGTACCGATGCAGCGGGCCGGCCGCTGCCGCGCGATCAGGCCATGCGCGACCTGCTCGGGTCTGCAGCCGTCAACGACTGAGAATCGCGTCGCGGATCGGGATCAGCACGCTGGGGATCACGCGCTGCTCGGCCAGCCGCTCGGCATGGCCCGTGAGCGCCGCAAGCACACGCGGCAGGTCCTCGAGTTTCTCCAGCGGACCGCTGCGACGCACCGTCAGGAACACGCTGATCGGCTCGCTGGCATGACGCTGCGGCTGGGTGGTGTCCTGTCCGCGGCTGCGCGTCTTCACCTCGACGAACGCCTGCACGCTGTCGCCGCGGTCCAGGTGCAGCCCGATGAAAGGCTGCACGTCGAGCGGCTCGTCGTGGTCGCGCTCCAGCAGCCCCGCCAGCGGCGTGTCGGCCAGCAGCGCATCGAAGATGATGGCGTCGCGGTTGCCCTCGGCCTCGAAGTCGAAGCCGAACACCAGCTCCACATGGTCGATGTCCAGCGGTCGGATCGACAGGAACCACGGCGCCGTCTCGAGCACCGTTCGGTGCAGGCGGTAGGCGTCGCCCAGGTCCGCGGGATTCACGAAGCCGCTGCGGAGCGACGTCTGCCGAAGGGCCACCCACGCGTAGCTGCGGTCCTCGTCCTCGGGGCTCTCCAGCGAGATCTCGTGGTCGTAGCGCCGAAGGTCGCTCAGGGTGGGGACGGCCTTTCGCAGGCGGTCGAAGAGCTCCAGCACCGGCTCCCGTCCCCACGGCAGGTCCATCTTCATGGCCAGCTTCTGGTTCACGTAGAAGTCGCGGCAGACGCTCAGGAACGACTCGGCCATCGGGGGTCGGACCAGCCTATCGCCGCGATCCGCGGTGGGACAGCAGCCAGGCCAGCACGGGCTCGATGGGCGACAGCTTGTCCACAGCCATGTGGGCGCCACAATCGAGCAGTGCCTGAACCGAGAATTCACCCGTGGCCACGCCAAGCACGCGGCACCCGTTGTGCAGGGCGCAGTCCACGTCCTTGGGGGTGTCGCCGATGATCACCGCCTGGGCGGGATCCAGCGGCGATCCGTGACGCTCGCGGTAGCGCTGCAACGCGACCGGAGGAAGGTCGCGGCGTGTCTCGCCATCCATCGCGAAGGCGTTCACTCGGAACAGGTCGGGGTCCAGGCCGGCGTGCTTCACCTTGAGTCGCCCGGTGGCCGGATAGTTGCCCGTGAGCAGGCCCAGCTCCACGCCGGGCTCGGTGGCCAGTCGCCGCACCAGCTCGTGCACACCCTCGAGGGCGACCACGGTGTTGCGGTCGGCCAGGCGCGACTCCAGGTTGCGGCTGTAGATGTGGCGGAAGGTCTCGTGGTGCTCCTGGCCGGCTGGCACGCCATGGCGCTCGGTCATCTCCTGGTAGATGAGCGTGTCGAGACGGCCCGCGATGTCGACGCCATCAAAGCTGAAGCGGCGATCCGGGTGCAGCTGGTGAAAGGCGTCCAGCATGGCGTGCACGCCCGCATGCTGGCTCTTGAGCAGCGTGCCGTCGATGTCGAAGAGGACCAGCACGGCTTCAGGCGCGGCCCACCGCCGCCACGATGCGCCGCGCGGCGTCGGTCAGGTCCGAGGCGGTCTGCATGGTGGGCATCTCGGCGCGCGCGGACTCCAGCAGCCGCCGGGCCTCCTGCACGTTGGTGCCCTCCAGGCGCACCACCAGCGGCACCGTGAAGCCCACGCTCTTGGCGCTGGCGATGATGGCCCGCGCGATGCGGTCGCACGGCATGATGCCGCCGAAGATGTTCACCAGCACGCCATGCACCCGCGGATCGCTCAGGATGATGCGGAAGGCCTCCGTCACGGCCTCCTCGCTGGCGCTGCCACCCACGTCGAGGAAGTTGGCGGGCTCGCCGCCGTGCAGCTTGACCAGGTCCATGGTGCTCATGGCCAGGCCGGCGCCGTTGACCAGGCAGCCGATGGTGCCATCGAGGGCCACGTAGCTCAGGCCGAACGCGTGGGCCCGGATCTCGGCCGGATTCTCCTCGGCCGGGTCGAAGAAGGCCTCCACCTGCTTCTGGCGGAAGAGGGCGTTGTCGTCGAAGGTGAACTTGGCGTCGATCGCGATCACCTGTCCGTCCGGATGCGCCCCGGTGGCCGGCGTCAGCACCAGCGGGTTGATCTCGGCCAGGGTGGCATCCCTCTGCACGAACGTGCGCGCCAGCTTCAGGAAGATGTCCGCGGCCTGCGACACGGCCTTGCCGGCGAAACCCAGTCGAAAGGCAAGCAGGCGAGCCGCGAAGGGATGCAGGCCCACCACCGGATCCAGCGGCTGCTTCAGGATGGCCTCGGGTCGCGTGGCCGCCACGTGCTCGATGTCCACGCCACCCTCGGCGCTGGCAATGAGCACGTTGCGGCGGCTCGCACGATCGGTGAGCACCGCCACGTAGAACTCCTTGGCGATGTCGACACCGCTGGCCACCAGCAGCCGCTTCACCTCAAGGCCCTCGGGGGGCGTCTGCGGGCTCACCATGCGGTTGGAGAGCATGAACTCGGCGGCCGTGCGGGCCTCGTCCACGTTGCGGCACACCTTCACGAATCCAGCCTTGCCCCGTCCGCCCGCGTGCACCTGGGCCTTCACGACCGCGATCGACCCGCCGGCCGCGAACACGCCCTCCGCCGCCTGAACGGCCTCCTGGACCGTGGTGGCCACGCCACCGGTTGGAACGGGAACACCCGCCTCGGCGAGCAGCTGACGAGCCTGGAATTCGTGGACGCGCATGAGACGCGCGAGTGTAACGGCGGCGACCGGAGCGGTCAGGCCGGAGGCGGCGTGGGGGCGGCCGGGGTGCGGGGCGGCACCGCCAGGCTCAGCACGGTTCCCAGCAGCACGGTCCCCAGCACGATGGCCAGACTCCAGCTCACGGGCATGAGAGGCGCCTTGTACCACCAGTGCCAGACCATCTTGAAGCCCACGAAGGCCAGCACCAGGCCCAGCGCCGGCTTGAGAAGGTGAAAGCGATCCACCGCGTTGGCCAGCAGGAAGTACATGGCCCGCAGTCCCAGCACGGCGGCGATGTTGCTGGTGAAGGCGATCACCGGCTCGCGGGTGATCGCCAGCACGGCCGGCACGCTGTCCACCGCAAACACGATGTCGCTGAACTCGATCACCACCAGCGCGCCCAGCAGCGGCGTGGCCACCACCCGGCGGTCCACCGTGGCGAAGAATCGCGTGCCCTGAAACTCACGATGCAGCGGCAGCACCAGCTTGAGCAGGCGAAAGCCCAACGTGCGGGCCGGGTCGATGGCTTCGTCATTGCCCTGGATCGACAGCAGCTTCACCCCCGTGAAGACCAGGAACGCACCGAACACGCCCGCCACCCACTCGAAGCGATGGATGATGGCCAGACCCGCCCCGATGAAGACCGCCCGCAGCACCACCGCGCCCAGGATCCCCCAGAAGAGCACGCGGTGCTGCAGCGCGGGCGGCACGGCGAAGTAGCGCAGCACCACCACGAACACGAACAGGTTGTCCACGCTCAGGGACAGCTCGACCACGTAGCCTGCCAGCCACTGCAGGGCCAGATCCTGCCCCGCATTGGTGGCCGCCAGGGCCACCAACGACGAGCTCTGCGCCTCCTCCGAGGTCAGCCGTCCGGCCTGCAGCAGCCACTGTGGATGATCCTGCAGCCAGCCGGAGGCATGGAAGTACAGGAAGCCGTTGAAGCACAGGGCCAGGAAGGCCCAGAACGCCACGCCAAGCGAAGCGGCCGCCCAGCCGATGGGCCGTGGGTTTCGCCAGAACCGCGCCAGGTCGATCACCAGCAGGGCCAGCACCGTGCCGGTGAACATGGCCAGCAGGCGCCAATGCTCGCCCACTGGCAGCAGGTTGGCCTGGGCCACCTCGTCGGCACGTGCCAGGGCGAGCATGGGCATGGTCATGTCGCGGCGTGGCCCGCGGCTGCCTTGCGGGCCTCGGTGCGGTGCTTCCACCACTCCCACACGATCGGCAGCACGCTCAGCACGATGATTCCCAGGATGACCTTGCTGAAGTTCCTCTTGACCCAGGGCAGATTGCCGAATCCCCAGCCGGCCAGCATGAACAGGCCGATCCACAGAACCGCCCCGAACACGTTGTAGAAGGCGAAGCGCCGGTACCGCATGGTGCCCACGCCCGCCACGAATGGGGCGAAGGTGCGCACGATTGGCACGAAGCGGGCCAGCACCACGGCCTTGCCACCATGCCGATCAAAGAAGGCTCGCGTGCGCTCCAGATGCGCCGGATTGAGCAGGCGGATGCGGCCACTGAAGGCGGGCGGCCCGATCCAGCGGCCGATGTGGTAGTTGACCGCGTCTCCAAGCACCGCGGCCACGAAGAGCAGTCCGGCCATCAGGGGCAGGCTCAGTTGCAGCTCTGGCACCGCACACAGCGCGCCGGCCGCGAACAGCAGCGAGTCGCCGGGCAGGAAGGGCGTGATCACAAGGCCGGTCTCCGCGAAGACGATCGCGAACAGCACGGCGTAGGTCCAGCCGCCCACGGCCTGGGCCAGTTCCAGCAGGAACTTGTCCAGCTCGGTGAACAGCCTGGGGAATTCCTGCACGATCCACGCCCAGACGTCATCCGGGGCCGTGGCGGCATCGGCAAGAAGCGGGGCGGCCCAGAGCATGGGGCGGCAGGGTAGCGGGGGTGCCCGAACTCCCGCGGGGCACGGGCGGATTTTCCGTTGCGGCGGTGGCGAAGCGGACGGCTTCGTTCGCTACACTTCGCGTCCCGCCGTCCGACATCGGGCGGCGAGCGCTGGACAGGTGGCCGAGTGGCTGAAGGCGCTGGTTTGCTAAACCGGTATACGCGTGCAAGCGCGTATCGCGGGTTCGAATCCCGCCCTGTCCGCTTTGCATCCGTCAGGCGGCGCTGCGCGGCGCCTGACGGAATGCTCCGCGGCCAGCCTGCATGGCAACGCCCCGGCAGGCCTTGCCATGCAGTGCGTCCCGGGTCCGGCGCTCGCCTGTGGCGTCGCTTCGCATCGCCGCAGACGCGCTCCGGCCCCGGTCCGCGGCGTCTTCTTGCCGCACGGCTGGGCCGTGCGGCGGCGAATCCCGCCCTGTCCGCTTTGCATCAGGCCCGATCGCGGGCGTCAAGCATGCCGAGCAGGCCCCGCACGGCGTCGGCATCAAGGGCCAGGAACCGCTCGGCCAGCGCGTCGAAGTCGCTCACGAACTGCAGCATCCGCCCGATCTTGGCATGGACATCGTCCTGGGCTTCGGGCCCCGCCTTCCCCGTGATCTCGCGCAGCCCGGACTTGAGCGGCTCGATCTCGCGCCGCTTGCGGGCGCGTGTGATGATCACGAACAGCCGCCAGACGTCCTGCTCGGCGGCGTAGTAGTCCTTGCGGTCCTTCGGGTTGTGCGTGCGGGTGATCATGCCCCATTCGACCAGCGTGCGCAGCGTCATGCTGGCGTTGCCGCGACTGATCTCCAGCCGGTCCATGATCTCGTCGGTGTTCATGCCCCGGCCCTCGAGAAAGAGCAGGGCATGGACCTGAGTCATGGTGCGGGGCACGCCCCACGCCGTGCCCATCTCGCCCCAGAGCTCGATGAAGCGATCTGCGGCCGTCGGCGTCTGGCGATCCGACGGGACGCTGGTTTCGGGAACGGCTGGGGTGTCGCCACCCATGCTGGATCCTGCTGGTGCTCCGTCAGGGCTGCGCCACGGGCGACGTGCTGACAAGGATCTGGTCCCACCACATCTCGTACCCGCCCACGATGCCCGCCGAGAACGTGAGCACGCGGACATAGGCGACGAAATCGTTGCCCTCACGAATCGCGAAGTTGGCGGGCGGATAACCGAAGTCGGTCACCTGGGCGGCGAGGTTCGGCTCGTCGACCACGCCCGTCACGAACCCGAAGTCGAGGTAACGCCATCGGCCGTAGACGTTGTCGTACACGTAGGCCATGGCCAGCGCCTGGCCGGTGATGCCCGTGTTGCCGTCGATGTCCCCGGAGGTGCCGACCGAGGTCTTGCCCCAAGCCCGGATGCTGAGCTGGAAGAGGTCCTCGGCCTCCTGGATCGCGAGCACGTTCCGCAACTGCAGGTCGGTGGCGAGTCCGTTGGCTGCGTAGATGAGCGGCCGTCCATAGCCGGCACCCGTGCCTCCGCGGCCCTTGCGGGTGGCGTTCACGCGGAAGAAGGCTCCATCCAGCAGCGCCGCGTCGAACACGGACGACTGCTGCTGCTGGCCGGTGATGACCTCGATCGTGAAGAAGATGCCCTGTGGGTAGAACTGGGTGAAGATGACCTGCTGGAGACAGTCGACCGCCAGCGGGAACCCGCCGACCAGGTTGATCTGGCTGGCGCTGTTGGCGGGAATCAGGTCGCCGAACGCGACCACGAAGAACGCGTCGCTCAGCGTTCCCGGCAGCGGCACGCCGGGGGCAAGGTTGCACTGCGGGATGGCGGTCCCGATGGTCACCGGCAGTCCGTTGGAGCCGACCACCAGGTCGCCGTTGAGCCAGAGCTGGTTGGCCAGCACCTGTCGAATCCGCTCGCCGCTCACCGGCGAGCCCAGGGACGCCTTGGCCACGGCCTGCAGCCGGGCTACAAGTCCCGCGATCATCGCCGCGGCTCCGCTGGTGCCGGTGAAGGACTGCTGGTACGAGCGGAGCTCGTTGACCTCCAGCGGATTGGTGCTCGCGTTCGCGCCGTTCCAGAGGGTTCCGCCGCCGAGCGTGCAGAGAGAGGTGCCCCAGCCGGACACGTCCACGGCGGCGGAGGTGCCCGGATTTTCGGTCGAATAGTTGCTGCTCTTGTACCGGCAGTAGGAGTTGCCGGGCGCCACATTGCCGGGGTTCTGCAGCGTGTTGGCGGTCACGGTGCCTGCGGCATCGAACGTCTTGGCACCCGAGACAGGCGTGGGAGTCTGGGGTCCGGGCCACACCGCCGAGACCAGCACCGCGTTGTTCACGCCTGAACCAGGGGTCAGCGTGGCGAAGCCGCCGTTGCCGGCAGCGCAGACGTTGGTCACGCCCAGGGAGGCGGTCACGCCCAGCAGGACATTGAAGGTGGGATCGCTGCACACCGTGGCACCTCCGCCAAGGCCGAGCTCCAGCGGAATGCAGAGCACGTCGCCCACGTCCAGATCCTCGCCGGCCGACACGATGGCGGTGGCGAGGCGACCGGCCTGATTCCCGTTGGCGGCGGGATAGAAGATGGCTTCCGACTCAGGGGCGACTCCCGTGATGCCAATGCCATTCGCCGCAGCGACCATGATGCCAAGCACTGCGGTGCCGTGGTTGGGGTCGATGTCGCCTCCAGGCTGCAGGAACACGCTCTGTCCCTGCTCCACGGTGACCTGGCCGACCAGATCCTCGTGATTCAGATAGGCCGAGTAGTCGATCACGCCGATCCGCACGCCCAGGCCGCGTGCGTTGGCCTGCGTGACACCATCAAGCGCCAGCGCAAAGTTCTCAAGCCCGTCCAGGTCCAGGCCACCGCCACCAAACTGGCTGTTGATGAAGGCATAGGTCTCGTTGAGCTGGCCTTGCGTGGTCACCGTGCTCAGCGGCACGATGCCGGAGTTGACCACGGCCGGGTTGCCCAAGTCCGGCGTGGGGACGGTCTGGATGTACTGCTGCGTGCTGCTCACCAGCGGCTTGTTGGTGGTGTAGAGCTGCAGATTGGTTGCCGTGGCGGTTCCCTCCACTGCCGCAAAGTTGGGCGTGGGGCTTCCTGCCAGGGCCGGCATGCCCAGCTCGCCCTGCCCGCACAAGCCAGGATTGCTCTCTGCCAGGTCCACGCATCCTGCATCCCAGCCCACGTCGCAGCAGGACGGATCCTGGATGCACACGAAGGCGCAGCACTGGGGCACCACGCATCCTGGAACGGGACTCTCCTCGAGGCAGGGGTGCGAGAACGACTCAGGACCGGACTTGAAGACGGGATCGCGGGTGGCCAAGCCAGCCAAGGTCTCGTCGAAGGTGTTCGCGGACAGCGCTGTGCCGCCCAAGTACACCGTGCCGATGCTGGCACAGTCCGGTGAGGCGAACGTGTCCGCCGGATCTGGAGTCTCGAACTGCAGGTAGCTGTACGGCGGCATCGTCACCACCGCCGCCTCGTAGTCGAACGCCCACGGCCGGATGCCGGCACCATCGCCGATGTCGGTGTAGGCCACCACTCCCACGCCCGCACTCAGATTGTAGTTGGCGGGTCCACGGGCGATGAAGCAGGGGTCGTACGCCCAGTTGAAGTTGAAGTCATACGCGGTCACTGCGGGTCCCGGAGGCGTGTTCTGGAAGCACTCGAACGTGACCTGATCCATCGCGATCGCGCCGGCCGAACCGGTGCCGCTTCCACCGATGATGCCGTTGTAGGGGGTGGCTGCATTCACCTGCCCGGGGCAGACCAATGCCGCGATCGTGGCGCACGTGGCATCCCATCCCTGGAAGCTGTTGGGATCGATGCAGTTCGGCTGGTACTGGGCGACCAGATTGGCGCACGCCTCGTCGGCGCAGCCGTACTGGCAGGTCGGGTTGCCGCCCTGCGTGAAGAAGGTGCTGGTCGCGTCGTTGCACGCATTGGCGTTGTTGCAGGACGGTGTGCAGTCCCAGAGCGGAACCGTGACCAGGTCGGGCGTGTAGCCGTTTGCCGGCGGGCAGGGCGAGTTGCCGTCCGGATCGGGCTGGTTGTCGATCGGGACGTATCCCGCCCAGAAGCTCGGCCGGTTGCAGTTGACGAATCCCAGCGTGATCCGCTGGAACGGCTGCTGAATGGCGAGCACCGGGTAGGGCTGGCAGATGAACGGGTTGCCGTTCTGGTCGGTGCCTTGCGTGCAGCCGAGCACGTTGGTTCCGACATCGCCTGGCCCCTTCTGGAGCGACTGGTCGAGTGGCTGGCACTGCGCCGTGCGCGGGCGCAACTCCACGTTGGCGAACTCCACGCACTCGAGCGCGTTGAACGCCTCGGCCGCCGCACGCACGCGGTCACGGCCCACGGTCACCAGCATGAATCCGCCCAGGTCGGGCTGGGCCGTGCGACTCATGTTCACCGCCCGCTGCTCGATCGCGGACAGCCGATGCTGAGGGATCTTGATGGCCTGCTCCACCGTGGCGCCGTACATGGCCAGCAGGGCCCGGGCCTCGGCGAGGGGATCCTGAGGCTCCAGGTCGGGAATACCCGCCTTGGGCATGCCGGCGGTCGATTCCTGTCGCCACAGGTCCGTCGACGGTGCAAATCCCGTCCGCACCCGGAGGTCATCACGGAACTTCACGAAGATCCGATCGGTCAGCCGAGCTCGATCACCGAGTTGCGCCTCGATGCTTCCCAGTCCGGCTGCCGCCCACTTGGGGAACGGAGCGCGGGCCTTGATCGGGCCCGAAGGATCCACATCCACTGGTGGACGACCCGAATAGGCACGCACCACATCGGGCTTGACGTCCGGTGGGTAGGGTGCAGAGGGGCGGCTGATCTGCGGCGACGCGGGAGCCTTGGCATCCCGGACAGCGGTGGGCCGCTTGCCGCCGGCGACCTGGCCTTGGGCCGACTCGCTCACCACCATGGCGATGCACAGGGCCGAGGCGAGCGAGACAGCAACCGATCGAATGTGGAAACGCATGGGCAGGCGGGTCTCTGGGTGGGGGTGGTTGAGGGGGCCTCGACCTATCCGGGCGAGTCTACTCACGAGTTTCCGGCCCCTCAACAGATCCTGGAGGATCCCGGAGCCGATCGTGGGCGGCTTCGGCGACGCCGTTCAGCCGCCCTGGAGCACGCGGTGGCCGATGTCGCGACGCAGGAAGGCGCCGGGAAAGCGGATTTCAAGCGCCGCGGCCGTGGCCAGGTCGCGGGCCTCGCGCATGCTGCCCGCGGAGGCCGTCACCCCCATCACCCGGCCGCCGGCGGTCACGGCCCCGCCCTCGGAGGCCTTGGTGCCCGCGTGAAAGCAGATGACCGGGTTCCGGTCGGTTCCCAGGGACTGGGCCTGATCGAGTCCCTCGATCAGATCCCCGGTGCGGGGCTTGCCGGGATAGCCCTCGGCGCAGACCACCACGCAACAGCTGGCTCCAGCCGTGAAGCCGATCCGCGCTCCGTCCAGCGTGCCCTCGGCGGTGCGCCAGAGTGCATCCAGCAGGTCTCCCTCCCATCGTGCCATGAGGGCCTGCGTTTCGGGATCGCCAAAGCGGCAGTTGAACTCCAGCACCTTGGGTCCGCCCGGAGTGAGCATGAGCCCCGCGTAGAGAACCCCTCGGAAGGTGATGCCCTCGCGGCGCAGGGCATCGACGGTGGGAACCATCACCTCTCGCTCCACCAACCGGAGCATGGACTCGGTGGCCAGAGGAGTAGGGCAGTAGGCGCCCATGCCCCCGGTGTTGGGACCGGTATCGCCCTCGCCCGCCTGCTTGTGGTCCTGACAGGCGTCGAGCATCCAGATGGTCTGTCCGTCGACCAGCGCCAGCACGCTCACCTCCTGGCCCTGCAGGCGTTCCTCGACCACCACGGTGGCGCCCGCCTCGCCGTGCACGCGTCGCTCCAGCATGGACCGCACCGCGGACTCGGCCTCGGCGGCCGTGCCGCACACCACCACGCCCTTGCCGGCGCAGAGGCCGCTGGCCTTGACCACCACCGGGTCGGCGCGACTTCTGACGTAGTGCACCGCGGCCTCGAGTTGCTGGGTCGTGAAGGTCCGGCCCTCCGCCATGGGCACGTTTGCCGAGCGAAGCAGCTGCTTGCACCACGCCTTGTCCCACTCCAGGCGGGCTGCCTCGCGCGTGGGGCCGAACACCAGCCGCTGCGGCGGCTTGTGAAGGTCATCGACCATGCCCTGCTCCAGCAGCGCCTCAGGTCCGACCACGATGAGCCGGATGTCCTCGCGCTCCAGCCACCGCTCCAGGTGGAAGCGGTTTCGAGGCTCCAGCGACTGCGGACAGGCGCGGCCCAGGCGAAGCAGGCCGGCGTTCGCGGCCGGATCCACCCACAGTTCACCCAGTCGCGGGCTCTGTCGGAGCTTCCATGCCAGCGCGTGCTCGCGACCGCCGCTTCCGGCCAGGAGCACGTTGCATCGCTCGGGGGCTCCGCCGCTCACGCTGCGGCGCCGGCGAACTGCAGGTTGTGGGCCTCGGCCACTGGCTGGTTGGTCAGCTTGCCGCGGTCCATGTTGATGCATTCGGCGAAGTGGTGGTCCATCTGGGCGAGGCGGTGGGCCCCGTGCCGCGCCAGCTTGACCGCCCAGGGCAGCGTGACGTTGGTCAGCGCGATGGTACTGGTGCGGGCCACGGCGCCGGGCATGTTGCCCACGCAGTAGTGAACCACGCCGTCGACCTCGTAGGTGGGATTGCGATGAGTCGTCACGCGGGCGGTCTCCACGCAGCCGCCCTGGTCGATGGCCACGTCCACGATCACCGATCCCGGTCGGATGTGCCTGAGGTCGGCGCGCTTGATCAGGTGCGGGGCCTTCGCGCCGGGCACCAGCACGGCGCCAACGATCAGGTCCGCCCAGTTCAGTCGCTCGCGGATGGCCTGCGGATCGCTGTAGATCACCTGGACATTGGGCGGCATGGTCTCGCTCAGGTGCCGAAGGCGGTCGATGTTCACGTCCAGGATCACCACCTGCGCGCCCATGCCTGCGGCCACGCGGGCCGCGCACGTGCCCACCACGCCGCCGCCGATCACCAGCACGTGCCCCGGCTCGACACCAGGCACGCCACCCAACAGCACGCCACGTCCGCCAAAGGGGCGCTCCAGGAACTTGGCGCCCTCCTGGATGGAGAGCTTGCCCGCCACCTCGCTCATCGGCGTGAGCAGGGGAAGGTGGCCCTCGTCGTTGGTCAGGGTCTCGTAGGCGCAGGCGATGCACTTGCGGTCGAGGCAGCCGAGCGTGAGATCACGGTCGGCCGCGAAGTGGAAATAGGTGAAGATGGTCTGTCCCTCCCGGATCATGGCGATCTCGGGCTGCTGGGGCTCCTTCACCTTCACGATCATCTCGGCCTTCGCCCACACCTCCTGGGCGGTCTTCACCAGCGTGGCGCCGGCGGCGGCGTACTGCTCGTCCGCAAAGCCGCTGCCAAGGCCGGCACCGGACTGCACCAGCACCGTGTGGCCTTCACGCGCCAGGATCTCCGCCCCCACGGGACGCATGCCCACGCGGTACTCATCGGACTTCACTTCGGACGGCACTCCAACGATCATGGCGGGACTCCGGGGCGGTGGTGGAAGGCCGCGGGCTCGTGCACACGCACGGGCGGCCGTTGCAACAGGGCGGGGAGTCTACGCGCTGCGGGGCACGGGGGCGTCGCGTGCGAGGGTGCTGGTCGCGTTATGCTCACGGATCCCGCGGAGGCACCCGAATGCGAACGACCCTGCTCGCGATCCTGCTGGCCATGCTCCTCGTCCCGTCGCCCGCCGGCGGCCAGTCGACCCGAGGTGGCGATGACTCGGCTCCGGCGGCCGATCCCCGCCTGGAGGAGATGAACGTCTGGCTCCAGATCATCCAGCCCAAGTCGCGTGCCAGCACCTATCTCTGGCCAGCCTGGGAGAAGACCACCCCCATGCCGGGTGATGGTCGGATACCCATGCCCGCCGACATCTGGTCGGGCATGCCCGAGGCCAAGGCATGGCAGGATTGGGCGGCCGCCAACGCGCCGCTCGCCAAGGCGATCGCCGAGAGCAAGGATTGTCTGGCGCTGGCCGTGCCGTATGGCACCCCGGACACGGGCGATTCGGCCCGCGCCGCAGGGCTGCTCGCCCTGCCCGGTTCCGCAGTGGGCGAGGCGGCCTTTCCGTACCTGCGGGCCCTGCGCGGCATCGCCGCCTATTCGGTGCTCGAGATGCAGCGGCTCGGCGAGCAGGGCAAGTTCGACGAGGCCTTCGAGGTGGGCGTGAACGGATTGCGCGTGGTCCGTCAGGCGGCTCAGCAACGCACGGCTCTGGAGAAGGCGGTGGCGCTGGAGCTGCTGGTGAGTGCGCTCGAGGCGCACCGTTGCTTCATGGCGGACCATCTGGATCGCATCCCGCTGAAGACCATGCAGCGCGTGGCGCTGAAGGAGTATCCCTTCATACGCAGCGGTGATGGCGAGAAGCTCAAGCGGCTGGAGATGCCCGAGGGCGACGTGACCGTGGCCTCGATGATGTTCGAGGAGACGTTTGGCGCGGATGGCCAACCCGATGCCGAGCTCTTTGCGGCCCGCTTCGGCGCGGCCCAGGCGGCAGATGCCCCGCTGACCCGGTTCGGGGCGGCTGCTCAGTGGCGGACCGTGGCGGGCATGCATGGCAGCAGCGATGCGTCCAGGCAGCGCATGGTGGATGTGTTCGACGACTGGTGGCGCCGCTGGCGCATGCCCCCGTACGACCCCATGAACGAGATGCCGAGCGAGTACAGCCGGCTCAATCCCGTCCGGTACGCGGCGGTGAGCCTGCTGGCGGCGGAGATGGAGCGGGTGTTCCGTCTCCGCACGCGGGTGGCCGCCGAGATCGATGGCACCTGCGTGGCGGCAGCGCTCTGCGGCTTCTGGTTGGACAACGGCAAGCAGTGGCCCAGGGATCTGGGGCCGGTGTTCCCGCTGTACGGCGTGCGGCGCATGAACATGGATCCCTACTCGCGGCGTTACGGCTCCTTCGAGTACCGCGACGCGGGCTCCAGGCCGCAGCCCATCGACACGCCCTGGGGCCAGGTCACGGCCACCGGAGGCATTCTGTGGAGCGTGGGCGGCGACCACGAGGATGGCGGCGTGGCCAAGCATGACCCGCCGGACGGGATCGGCGACATCGTGATGTGGCCACCACCCCGACAGCTCGCCCGCAAGGCTGGCCTGATGAATCCCTGACGCGGCCACCGTTCCGCAGAAAGCGAACCGAGATGTCACGAGAGATCGAGAAGGTGGTGATCGTCGGGAGCGGTCCCGCCGGGTGGACGGCGGCCATCTACGCGGCCCGTGCCAATCTGGAGCCCGTGGTGTACGTGGGCGTGCCGGTGACCAATCCCGCCCCGGTGCTTCCGGGTGGACAACTCATGCTCACCACCGAGGTGGAGAACTACCCCGGCTTTCCCCACGGCGTGACCGGTCCGGAGATGATGGCCAAGTTCCGCGAGCAGGCCGAGAGGTTCGGCACCCGGGTGGTGGACGCCAACATCGACCGCTGCGACTTCTCCGCAAGGCCCTTCACGCTCACCGACAGCGACGGTGCCACGGTGCGAGCCCACGCGGTCATCGTGAGCACTGGGGCCACGGCCAACTGGCTTGGCCACCCCAACGAGCTTCGGCTGGCCCAGAACGGCGGTGGGGTGAGTGCCTGTGCCGTGTGCGACGGGGCCTTGCCGATCTACCGCAACCAGGCGCTCGCCGTGGTGGGCGGTGGTGACACCGCCATGGAGGAGACGAGCTACCTGACCAAGTTCGCCAGCAAGGTCCACGTGATCCATCGGCGCGACGCGCTCCGTGCCAGCAAGGCCATGCAGGATCGCGTGCTCTCCAATCCCAAGGTGGAGATGGTGTGGGACAGCGTGGTCGAGGACGTGGTTGGACAGGACCGGCTGGAGGCTGTCATCACGAAGAATCTGAAGACGGGCGCCACGCGACGCCTGGACGTGCGGGGACTGTTCATTGCCATCGGCCATGCGCCGGCCACCGGATTCCTGAAGGGCACCGGCGTGGAGCTGGACGAGAAGGGCTACGTGGTGCTGCGCTCGCGCGGTAGCCAGACCAACATCGAGGGCGTCTTCGCCGCGGGTGACCTGGCCGACCAGACCTACCGGCAGGCCATCACGGCCGCCGGCATGGGCTGCCAGGCCGCGATCGACTGCGAGCGCTGGCTGGCCGCGCACGACGTGCACTGAGCCGATCGCTCGCAGGGGCCGAGCGGATCACTTCCGCTCGATCAGCGTCATCCGCATGCCGCAGTCGGCGATCTGCCGCTCGTCGATCGGGCCCGGGGCCTCGATCATCAGATCGGCGCCGGACTGCGTCTTCGGGAAGGCGATCACGTCACGGATGTTGTCCGTGCCCACCAGGTGCATGATCAGGCGGTCCAGGCCGAAGGCGATGCCGCCGTGCGGCGGGGCGCCGTGGCGCAGGGCGTTCAGCAGGAAGCCGAACTTGAGCTCGGCCTCGGCCTGCGTGAGGCCGATCAGCTTGAACACCCTCTCCTGCACGTCCATGCGGTGGATGCGGATGCTGCCGCCGGCGATCTCGCTGCCGTTGACCACCAGGTCGTAGCCGGCACTCACGCACCGGCCCGGATCGCTCTCGAGCAGGTGGAACTGGTCCGGGTTGGGGCTGGTGAAGGGGTGGTGCATGGCCACCCACCGCTTGCCCTCGTCATCCCAGTCGAACATCGGGAAGTCGACCACCCAGAGGAACCTCCACATGGAGTCGTCGATCAGGCCCAGGTCGCGGCCCACCTTCAGCCGCAGTTCGCCCATCGCCTTGGTGGCCGCGTCCCAGTGGTCGGCCACGATGAGCAGGGTGTCACCCACCTCCAGGCCGAGGCGCTTCGTCAGTTCCGCGCGGAACGGCTCCAGATGCTTGGCCACGCCCGTGTCGAAGCCGGCAGGGCCCACCTTGGTGACCGCCACACCGCCCACCTTGAACTGCCTGGCGAACTCGGTGTAGCCGTCGGTCATCTTGCGGGTGAGCCTCTCCGCGCCGCCCGGCACGCGGATGCACTTCACGACACCGTCACGGCCGGCGCGCTTCTTCGCCAGCGCCTGCTGGAAGACCTGGAAGTCGCTGCCACGCACGGCGTCACTGATGTCGCGGATCTCCAGGCCGAACCGCAGGTCGGGGCGGTCGATGCCGAACCGTTCCATGGCGTCGTGCCAGGTCATGCGCTCGATGGTGCCGATGTCGTACCCCAGGATCTCCTTCCACACGGCGCGGGCGAACTCGCCCATGACCGACATGACGTCCTCGCGGTCCACAAAGCTCATCTCCAGGTCGATCTGGGTGAACTCGGCCTGGCGGTCGGCGCGGGGATCCTCGTCGCGCAGGCAGCGGCAGATCTGCAGGTAGCGCTCGCAGCCGGCCACCATGAGGATCTGCTTGAACAGTTGCGGACTCTGCGGCAGGGCGTACCAGTGGCCCGGGTGCAGTCGCGCCGGAACGATGAAGTCGCGGGCACCCTCCGGGGTGCTCTTGATGAGCAGGGGCGTCTCGACCTCGGTGAAGCCGTTGGCACCGAAGTAGTCGCGGGTGAGCTTGGTCACGCGGTGACGTGTCCGCAGGATCTCCTGCATCCGCGGGCGGCGAAGGTCGATCCATCGCCACTTCAGGCGTGTCTCCTCGTTGATCTTCCCGGCCTCGTGCTCGTCGGGAAGGATGGGCAGTTCCTGCGCCTTGTTGAAGACCTCGATCTCCTTCGCCAGCAGCTCGACCTCACCCGTGGCCAGACGGGGGTTGGCGTCGCCGGCGCGCCGGCGCAGCGTGCCCCGGACGGCGATGCAGTCCTCGCGCCGCAGGCCGCGCGCCGCAGTCACCACGTCGGCCGGCACGTCCTCCAGGTCGAAGACCACCTGGCACAGGCCCTCGCGGTCACGCAGGTCGATGAAGACCAGCCCCTTGCCCTGATCGCGATAGGTGTTGACCCATCCGCAGAGCGTGATCGTCTGGCCAGCGTGTTCGGCGCGGGGGGCGCCGCAGGGATGGGAGCGCTTCAGCATGGGGTTCTCCGAGGGCGGCGGATGGTAGCGGCAGGGGACCGCACCACCGCTCCGCTACCTTTGACGCCATGACGCATGCCAGCGCAGGCCCGTCACACACGCCGCGAGGGAGCGTGCTCTTCACGGCCTTCGAGCCCAGCGGCGACGCCCACGCCGCGCCCGTGGTGCGTGCCCTGCGACGGCTGGCTCCAGACGTGTCGGTGGTGGCCTGGGGAGGCCCGCAACTCGAGGCCGCTGGCGCCGCGGTGATCGAGCGCAGCGCCGATGACGGGGCCATGGGCCTGTCCGCCCTGTCGCGGATCGGAGCCGTTCGTCGTCACGCGGCCAGCATCGACCAGTGGTCCGCGGCCCACCGGGTGAGCGTGCACGTGCCGGTGGACTCGCCGGCGGCCAACTTTCCCGTGGCCCGACGGCTCAAGCGGCGCGGTGCCCGCATCTGCCACCTGGTGGCGCCGCAGTTGTGGGCCTGGGGCCCATGGCGACTCGGCAAGCTGCGTCGATGCACCGACTGCGTGCTCTGCCTGCTGCCGTTCGAGGAGGCCTGGTTCCGACAGCGACACGTGCCGGCCCTGTTCATCGGCCATCCGGTGATCAACCGGCCGCTCGAGATCGCGTCGCTGGCCGAGCGAGCCCGCGAGCTGCCGCAGGGATCCCCTCGGCTGCTGCTGCTGCCGGGAAGCCGCTCGAGCGAGGTCCGCCGCAACCTGCCGCTGCTGATCCGCGCCTTCACGGAACTGCAGTCCACGCACAGGCGGATGCAGGCCCTGCTTGTGGCGGCCAACGGCGAGTTGCTGCGGATGGTGAGGCAGATGCTTGGAGGCTCGCTGCCCAGCGGGCTGCATGCGGTGAGCGGAGATCTGGACGCCGCCATCGCCTGGAGCGAACTGGCCCTGTGCGTGAGCGGCACGGTGAGCCTGGACCTGGCGCGGCAGGCCAAGCCGATGGTGGGCCTGTACAAGGTCTCGGCCGTCTCGTGGCTTGGCTCGCGCGTGCTGCTCACGTCGCCGCATCGGCTGCTGCCCAACATCCTGGCTGGCCGACGCATCGTGCCCGAATTCGTGCCGCACATGGGAGGCGCCGACCCGATCGTTCGCGCCGCCCAGTCGCTGCTGGACGACACCGCCCGGCTTCGCGAGGCGAGCGAGTCGTTGCGGGAGGTGGTGGCCCCCTATCAGGGGCACGATCCCGCGTTGGAGGCCGCGCAGGCCATCCTGCACCTGCTGCACGGTCGCAACCCCGTGGCTCTCGCCCGCCCTGTTGCGGCCGAGGCCGTGGCGGGTTGATCCCCAAGCCGATCCGGTCTCAGCGGACGTCGCGGCCCTCGACCACGTCCTCGACGCGTGGAAAGGCGTGGCCCTTCAGCTGGCCCTCGTTCAGGCGACGCACGTAGTCGTGATAGGCCCGCATGGCCACGCCGCCGAAGATGAGCATGATCGGGATGTTGGCCCAGAGCATCACGCCGGTCCCCAGTGCGGTGAACGCGTCCAGTTCGGCGTCGGTCGTGATCAGCCCCGGCGTGGTGGCCAGGATGATGGCCACGCAGTACACCACCTTGTAGGGCATCACCGAGCGGTGCCCGAAGAGGAAGAGCATGGCCTGCTCACCGTAGTAGCTCCACGAGATGATGGTGGAGATGGCGAAGAGCCAGCTGGCCAGCGTGACGATCCACATGCCCATGCCCGGAACGGCACGGTCGAAGGCGTAGCCGGTCAGCGACGAGCCCGGGAGGTTCAGGTGCAGTCCGGGGCCGTCAACCTTCGGTGGCGTGTCGGCCTCGAAGGTCTCCCACTGGATGCGCAGCGTGTCGCCCTCGCCTCGCACCACCTTGCCCAGCACCCTGTGCAGGTCGTGGCCAGTGGTGTCGCTGGCCTGGGCCCGAACCAGGATGAACAGGCCGTCGTTCTCCCGCCACACGTTGCTCACGCGGGCCTCGGCGGCCGGCTTGGCGGGAAGGTCCGTCACGTTGGGCACCCAGTTGCCGGCGATGGGGGATCCACCCTCGTCCAGGGCCGCCACCATGGCCGGCGTGGCCGGGAACGTGGCGGCAGGATCACGGTTCCAGGCGCCCGAGCTGATCACCACCAGCGCCGTGATCGTGCATACCACCAGCGTGTCCACGAAGGGTTCCAGTCCGGCCACGATGCCTTCGCGTGCCGGCTCGTCGGTCTTGGCGGCCGCGTGCGCCATCGGTGAACTCCCCTGTCCGGCCTCGTTGGAGAACAGCGCCCGCTTCATCCCCCACAGAAAGGCGAAGCCGAACGTGCCGCCCAGGAACGCGCCGGCCGGATCCGGACTGTCGCCGCCGAGGAACGACGGCAACCCGCTCACCACGATCAGCTTGAGCATGTCCGGAATCCGGTCCACGTTCTTCACCAGCACCGCCAGCGCTCCCAGCAGGTAGAGCCCGCACATGAAGGGCACCAGCCGGCCGGTGACCGACCCGATGCGCCGGATGCCGCCGATGATCACGGCGCCCACCAGCATGGTCATGAGCACGCCTGTCGCCAGCGGCGGCACGCTGGGGGCGTAGGTGGCGGTGATCTGGGCCACGTTCCAGGCCTGGAACATGTTGCCGCCGGTGATGGTCGAGATGAGCACCGTGATGCAGAAGATCACGCCGAGGGCGGTGCCCAGGGGCGCCAGTCCGGGGGCCACCTTCTCGAAGCCGCGACGGCAGACCCACATCGGGCCGCCCTTGGGATTCTCGGGATCGCTCGTGTCACGGAACAGCATCGTCTGCGTGACCTCGGTCAGCTTGAGCGCCATGCCCACAAGGCCCACCACCCACATCCAGAGCACCGCGCCCGGTCCGCCCAGCGCCACGGCCACCGCCACGCCGGCGATGTTGCCCAGGCCCACCGTGCCCGAGAGGGCGGTGGACAGCGCCTGAAAGTGATTGATGGCGCCGGGGTCGTCCTTGCGGTCGTACTTGCCCCGGATGCAGGCCACGCCGTGCGTGATCGACCGATACTGGCAGAAGCCGCTGCGGAACGTGAACAGCACGCCCACGGACAGCACCACGTACAGCACCGCGTCGTGCCAGAGCACGCCGTTCACGGCCTCGAGAATGTGCGTGAACTGCTCCACGGGACGGCTGCCTCCAAGCGGGGGATCCAGGTCCGGCCCGCACCGCGGCGGGCTCCGTGAACACGGAATATAGGGATATGACCGCCATCGCGAACCGGGTGTTTGGATCCGCGGCCCCGCGGGCTACCATGGGTTCCGGAAGTTCCCCGCCCTCCACACCATGCGCGACTACAAGCTTCGAACGGATCTCAAGCGGGCCGTCATCGGTTCCTTCGCCCTGCCGCTGGGCATCGAGCCGGTGGATCTGCCGGCGCCCACGCAGGGCTACACGCTCACCTGGCATGATGGCGAGGATGGCGAGCCCGACGGCTGGAGCTTTCATGTGGTGGCCAGCCACGACCGCATGGCGGGGCTGGTGCGCGAGGCGTTCGGCCTTCTCCCCGACGAGGTGACGCCCATCGTGGAGGTGGGCAGCCGCGACGCCTACCGAAGCCAGGACGTCTACCTGGGACACCAGCCTCTGCCCTTCGAGACGTTCCTGGAGACCTGGGAATCCTTCGAGCCGGTCATCCTTGAGGACGCCAGCATCGGCGTGGGCGCCAACGCCGAGGAGCCGTTCGTGGAGGTCTTCCTCGACAGTTGGAAGGGGCTGCTCATCCACGTTCCCGAGGACATGAAGTCCCAGGTGGAGCGGATGCTTCGGCGGCACTCGCTGCGCGAGGTGGAGCAGACCTGGCCCGAGGACCTTGAGGAGCAGGGCGTGCCCAGCCAGGTGCGAGAGGTGCTCCAGATCGAGGATGGCGAGAGCCCGGATCTGGACGAGGTGCTGCTCCAGATGCGCGAGCGGTGGGACCTTGAGCTGGACGTGGACCCCAACGGCAACGTGGACGAGGCCGGACGCGAGCTGGGCCTGACGCTCTGGTACGGCATCGCGGTCTGCCGCGATGCCGACTTCACCAGCCGGGCTGGCGCCTACGTCACGATCTGGGCCACGGCCGGCAGCGTGGCCGACCTCGAGCGGCTGCTGGTGAAGCAGCTTGAGCAGGAGGGCCGGTGGGTCTACGAGCGTTTCCACACGCTGGACCGCGTCGCCTTCGATGAGCGACCGGACGAACTGACGGATCTGCCCCTGCGGGGACGGCTGCCCGCGGTGCACCTGATGTCCGAGGATCCGTGGTGAGTCAGGCTGGCGTGGTGCGGTAGAGCCGATGGGCCAGGGCGTAGCCCGCCACCGCAGGGTCCAGCAGCGCGGTCTCCGGCATGCGCCCCTCCGCCAGCGTGGCCCGAAGGTCGGTGCTGCGAGCATCCACGGGCATCACGGGCAGCACGCGATCGGCCCAGCGGTCGTCGCCAGTCCGGGCGATCAGTTCGCGACGCAGACCCTCCGCGTCGAGTGGCGGACGTGGCACGACCACGGGCTCCGCCAGTGCCTGAATCCGTTCTGGAGAGCGCCACGTCGCCAGGTTGAGCGCCTGGTCCCCGCCAAGCAGCAGCCGGAGCCTTGCATCGGGATGCTCACGCGCGATCGACTCCAGCGTGTCCACCGTGAAACTGGGGCCGCCGCGTCGGATCTCGCGATCATCCACCCGGGCCCGAGGCTCGCCTGCAAAGGCCAGACGCACCATGGCCAGCCGATGCTCGGCGGCCGAGGGTGGCGCGCCGGTTCGCTGCGGGTTCACGGCCGCCGGAACCACCAGGATTCCATCCGCTCCCACGGCATCGACCGCCAGCCGCGCCATCTGCACGTGCCGGGCATGAGGCGGATCGAAGGTGCCGCCGAACACCAGCAGCGTGCGGCTCACGCGAGTGACTCCGCCAGCAGCGAGGCCGCGCTGCGCATGGCCACCGACGCGTGTCGGTGCATGGACCGCACCGCCCCCCAGAGTCGCGGCTTGCGCAGCAGGTCCGCTGCCAGGTTGGGCACGTTCAGCCGGCCATCCAGCCGAAGCCAGCGCATCACCTCGGGCGGAAGTTCCGCAGCCGCGTCGTCACTGATGCCGCGCACCACCGCCCATCGCCATCCGGCCTGGGCCGCCACGCGCGCGAACGGTCCGCACTCCATGTCCACCATGGCGGCACCCGACCGTGATGCGGCGGCCTCCCGCGCCGACTCGCCCACCACCACGTCGCGCGCGCAGAGCAGCGGCAGTCGCGGTCCGGCGGCCGAGCCGGAGGGGAGATGCGTGGCACCAAACTCGTCGATCACGCGCTCGGCCTGATAGGCCTCGCCCACGGCGGCCTGCGGGCGGAGCGCGCCCGCGATGCCCACCAGCACCGCGCGGTGCGGTCCGGGATGGGCCGCCGCGATCGCCCGCAGGCGCGGCTCGCAGGATCCGCCGACGCCGATCACATGGGCACGAAGGCCGCGCGGCTGGAGCAGGCGACGGACATGGGAGGCCTCGAAGTGCGTGGGGCAGAGGACCAGCATGGCAAGCCTGCACGGTAGCGGCCTTGAGCCTCGTGCGGGACCGCACTACACTGCCGTTCTCCTGGCCCCATCGTCTAGCCCGGTTCAGGACACATCCCTCTCACGGATGGAACAGGGGTTCGAATCCCCTTGGGGTCACTGGCAGAGGCCGCCGCGGCGGCCTTCGCCGTTTTTGGAACCTCGCGTTTCGCACCAGCGCAGGTTCCCTGTGCCCAGGCGCGTCGCGGTCACTCGCCCGGAGACGCCCGGCCCCGTATGCTCGGTGCCTCGGTCCACCGGCCCCATCGTCTAGCCCGGTCTAGGACACCACCCTTTCACGGTGGGGACAGGGGTTCGAATCCCCTTGGGGTCACTTTCACGGCGAGCCAGCGGCGGGCCGCTCGCGACCACGCGTGTTCCTGAGCGTGGCAAGCGCTTCCTGAACCATGGCGGCCTCTGCACGGCTACATTGCCCGCCGGATGGAGCGACTGGACCGCGATCCTCCCCGCCTGCCCGCCCTCACGGGGCCAGCCCCCCTTCGATGGGCGTGGGCCTTGGTCGCCCCGGTCGTGGATCGACTCCTGGGCCTTCACCTGATGCGGCGGATCTTCCGGGCGTGCGATGCGTTGCCGGGCGATCTGTCCCGTCTGGAGCGGTTGAACCGGGTCACGGGCATCCGGGCCCTCGTCAGCGAGGAGGACGTGTCCCGAATTCCCCGCACCGGTCCGTTGCTGGTGGTGGCCAACCACGCCTTCGGCGGTGCGGATCCGCAGGTGCTGGCCACGCTGCTTGATGGCGTCCGCCCGGACGCTCGCTTCATCGCCAACCAGCTGCTCACCGCGCTGCCGGTGGTGCGGGAACGCTCTTTCGCGGCCAGCGTGCTGCACGAGTCCGACGCGCGCACGGCCAACGCCCGAACGCTTCGACAGGTCCTGGACTGGCTGGAGCAGGGGCATTGCGTGATCGTGTTCCCCGCCGGCGAGGTGAGCCACATCCGATGGGGGCGGTGGCATGCGGTGGATGGTCACTGGAAGACGCAGCTGGCCCGCATCGCCCGCCGCACGCATGCCACGGTGCTGCCGGTCTTTGTGGACGGCTCCAACCGGTTCCGATTCCAGTTGGCGGGGCTGATCCACCCGTTCCTCCGCACGCTCATGCTGACGCGCGAGTACCTGGCGGCCCGGGGTCGGCAGGTGCGGCTGGTGGTGGGCTCGCCCATCCCCGCCGAGGAACTGCTGGCGCAGGGCGGCGACGACGACATCATGCGTCACCTGCGCGTGCGCACGTACCTCCTGCGCACCCGGCTGGATCGTCCGCGTCACGCGCCGCCCTCGCTGGTCTCGCCGCATCCGGTGGCGGACCGTCCGCAGCACGATCCGGCGGAACTGGCCGCCGAACTGGCTGGACTGCCGCCCGAGGACCTGCTGCTGCGTTCCGGCGAGATGGAGGTCTACTGCACCCGCAGCGAGCGGATCCCGCTGAACATGCTCGAGATCGGCCGCCTGCGTGAGATCAGCTTTCGCAGCGTGGGCGAGGGCACCGGCAAGGCCATCGACATCGACCGCTTCGACGCGCGGTATCGGCAGATGCTGGTGTGGAACGCCCGCACGCAGGAGGTGGTGGGCGGCTACCGGCTCGGCTTCACCGACGAGATCCTGCGCGAGCAGGGGATCGACGGCCTCTACACCAGCACGCTCTTCCGCTACCCACCGTCGGCCGTGGAGGCGCTGGGCCCGGCCATCGAGCTTGGACGCAGTTGGGTCGCCCCGGCCTGGCAGCGCCGCCCCACGCCGCTGATGCTGCTGTGGAAGGGTCTGGCCCAGATCGCGTTGCGCGATCCGCGCTACGCCATGCTGTTCGGCCCCGTCAGCATCTCGGACGAGTACCAGAGCATGTCCAAGCGGTTCATCATGGCGTTCCTGGAGAGCCACAAGGCCGCCAACGCCTTCGCCGCCAGCGTGCGCCCGCGCAACCCGCCCGCGACGGAGCCGTTCCTGGATTGGGACCCGGATCACACCCAGGCGGTGGTCCGCAGCGTGGAGGACGTGGACCGCGTGGTGCGCGAGATCGAGCGGGGTGGCAGGAGCGTCCCCGTGCTGCTGCGGCAGTATCTCAAGCTCAACGCGCGCCTGATCGCCTTCAACGTGGATGCCGACTTCGGCAACGTGGTCGACGCGCTCATGTACCTCGACATGCGGATGGCCCCGCGACGGCTGCAGGACTTCTACTTCGGCGAGGGGGCGGACCGCTTCCGCGGGCACCACGCCCGGCTGGGATTCGTGCCGTCGGCCTGAGCCGCGGGCTTGCCGCCGCCCGACGCTTGCGGGAGCATGCCGCCATGGCCACGCCCCACGCTTCCGACGCGGATCCGCACATGCCGCGGGTGGGTCGTGGAACGCTGGACGAACTGGGTTCGCTGCTCAAGCACGCGGTGCCGCGAGCCAGGCACGTGATGCTGGCTGTGGACGCCAACGTGCGCTCGCCATGGGGTGCCGCGGCCAGCCGGTCCCTCGCTGCGTCGGGGTTGCAGGTGCACCAGCGCGAGATCGCGGCCTCGGAACCCGGCAAGTCGATGCAGGCGGTGCAGTCGCTCTGGCAGGCCATGCTCGCGGAGGGCATGCAGCGCGCCGACGTGTTGGTGGCGATGGGAGGCGGCATCGTGGGCGATCTGGCGGGCTTCGCGGCGGCCACGTACCTGCGGGGCATCGACTGGATCGCCGTGCCGACCACGCTGCTGGCCATGGTCGATGCCAGCATCGGCGGCAAGACCGCAGTGAACGTGCCGCTCCCGGCGGGTGGGCTGGGCAAGAACATGGTCGGTGCATTCCATGCTCCCGTGCGGATCGTGGCCGATGTCCGCACGCTCACCACGCTGCCTGCCCGGGAGCGATCAGCGGGCATGGCGGAGTGCCTCAAGCACGGGATGCTGGCGGATCCGGGCCTCATGGATTGGATTCGCGCACAAGTCGAGTCGCTGGCCGCCCTCGACCTGCCCTCGCTGGAGACGCTGGTGTGCCGCTCCGCCGCCATCAAGTCGGCGATCGTGGCCCGGGATCCGCTGGAGAAGGGCGAGCGGGCCCACCTGAACCTGGGCCACACCTTTGCCCATGCCATGGAGTCGATGCTGCACGACCGCCTCAACCACGGTGAGGCCGTGGGATTGGGCCTGCTGGCGGCCGTTTCGGCCAGCCGCGCCGCGGGTTGGTGGCCCCAAGCGGATCCCGAGCCCCTGCGGCAACTGCTGGCGCAACTCGGTCTTCCCACGCGACTTCCGGCAACGGTTGATCGGAGTGCCTTGCTGCATGCCATGGGCTTTGACAAGAAGTCCGAGGGTGGACGCCTGCGTCTGATTCTGCTGCGCGGCCCGGGTCAGCCCGGAGTGCTGGCGGACCCGCCCGAGGACGTGGTGGCCGAAGGCTGGCAGGCCATCGGCGGTTGAAGCCAGGGCTCTCGGTGCCTTCAAAGTGAAAGGCGGCCTTGGACCGATGACCGAAAGGTCCCATCAAGCACGCGCCGGAGGCGCGTGGGGACCCGAACCCCCGGACTGGGGCGGCCATGGGTCAGTGAACGCACGGATGCGAACGATCGCCATCGTCAACCAGAAGGGTGGTTGCGGAAAGACCACCACCAGCATCAACCTGGCGGCCACGCTGGCGGCCAGGGGCCTGCGCACGTTGCTGGTGGACATGGATCCGCAGGGACACTGCGGCGCGGGCCTGGGCGTTCCAGAGGACCGGATCGAGAGCGGCATTGCCGAGGCGCTGCTGGCCGAGCCGGTGGGCGGTGAGCGGCCCGAGTCCATGCTCTGGGAGGTGGCCCGCAACCTGCGACTGGCCCCGAGTACGGTGACCCTGGCAGGCCTGGAGGCGGCCCGCGGCGGGCTGGCATCCGTCTCGGATCGCGATGCCCGGTTGGCCAGGCTGCTGGACCGGCTGGCGCATCGCTTCGACTGGTGCATCGTGGACTGTCCGCCCACGATCGGACTGCTCACCTTCAACGCCCTCCGAGCGGCGGACGAGGCGTTGGTGCCCGTGGAGACCGGCTACTTCGCGCTCAAGGGCAGCGAGCGGCAGGTGGCCACCATCGAGGCCATGGCGGCGCGCCTGGGAAGGCCGCTGCCGCTTCACATTCTTCCCACGCTGCACCGGCCCAGCGCCAAGCTGGCGGCCGATCTGTACGCGGCGATCCAGCGTCGTCACGGCGCGGCCACGCTGCCGGTGACCATCCGCGAGCACGAGTGCCTGCGCGAGGCAGCCGGCTTTGGCCAGCCCGTCACCGAGTACGCGCCGGATTCCGAGGCCTGCCAGGACTTCTCGGCGTTGGCCGATTGGCTGCTGGCGCATCCGGTGGAGAGCACCCGGAATCGATCCCAGTCTGCGGCCTCGGCGCCATCTCCCGAACTGTCGCCAGCGGAGCCAGCCAGTCCTCGCGTGGCCGACCTGCTGGCTCGCATGCGGGCCCATGCGGGCTTCACGCCCGAGCCTTCGGCCGTGGCGGGCAGCGCCGAGCCTGCCGCCTCCGCGGCACCCAGCGACCCGGAGAATGTGGCGTGAGCCTGGATGACCGCTTTGATCGACTGGCGTCGCTGTTTCTCGGCGATCTGGAGCCCACCTCCACGTCAGGCATGGAGGCCGCCATGGGCCGGGCACGCGGAGTTGGTCCATCGAGGTCCGTGGACATGCCGGTGATCACGCCACTGGTGGCGGGAAATATGCCCGTGCTGGCCCATCCGTGGCTCTGGCACGTTGCCGCGCGACTCGACGCCCGTCCCTCCGCGCTGATCCGGCTGGCCGCCGATGGCGTGCAGGTGGCCATGCTCAACGCCGCCGGGGGGGCGGAGAGCGCCCAGGACGATCTGGCAGCCTGGCTTCTGGAGGCCGCCACCGTTGCCCGACGCTGGTTCGTGGTTCCCCGATCTGGTGGTGAGATCGACACGGTCTCGGCGCTGGGAGCCGAGGAAGTGGTGGTGGTGACCGGCGGCGATGAGGCGGCAACGGCGGCGGCCTACCAGTGGGTGCGCAGGCTGGTGGAGGCCGCCAGATCGGCGGGCCACGCGCCGCCGCTCACGCCGCTGGCGGTGGTGGGATGCGAGGACCGCACCGCTCGGCAGGTGGCCAGCGACGTGGACACGAGCGCCCAGAGCTTCGTTGGCCACGCGGTGGCCTTTGCCGGTGCGTTCCCGCAGCTGGAACGCACCAGCGTCACCCACCAGCGATTCTTCGGCGAGAGCGTGCCCCCGAAAGTCCTTCGGGCTGCGATCCAGGAGGCAACTCGCGCGGCGCGTGTCGCCCGGAGCCCATCGCCCGCATCCGTTCCCGTGCCGCAGTCCGTGAGTCCGGCGGGCCCTTCCGTGCCCGCCGGATCGGAGCGTGGCGATCGACCGGAGCAGCCCGCGTCGCTGCTGCCAGGTCTCTGGCCCGTGGCGATCCAGTGCCCGGATCATCCGAGCATCGCCTTCGCCACGGACGAGTCGGGACGGCTTCACCTGCTGGCATGGCACGAGGAGGTGGCGGCCCTGCGCGCCGCCGCGATCTGGGCTCGTCGCCACGCCACGTTGCTGCGAGCCGCCTTCCCGGGTCTGGCCGCGGATCCCATGCCGATGGTGGAGCGGTTGCTCTTCACCGATGCCACCGCTGCGGTGCCATGGCACCACGCGGGCATGCGTCTGGACCTGTTCGTGCGCCTGCCGGACGGCTGGCTCTGCGTGCCGCTCAACAACGATCGCCAGCTCGGCGGCTAGGCCTCAGTCCGGCAGCGACTGGCCGAGCACGCGCAGCCAGTTGCCGTGCTGGAAGGCGGACAGTTCCCTCGCCGGAAGTCCCGCCGCCGCCAGCGCCGCATCCAGGTTGGGAAGTTCCTCGGGCCGGCCCAGGCCTTCCGGGCAATCCCCGGGCGTGAAGCCACCATCGAAGTCGCTTCCCAGCGCGATGCTCCCGGCGCCTGCCAGCGATCGCACATGCATCACGTGGGCCACGGCGTCCGACACGGTGGCTCCAGGCGTGGGTCTGAGGAACTTGCCGAAGAGATTCAACCCACAGAGGCCCCCGCGATCGGCGATCGCGCGGATCTGCCCGTCGGTCAGGTGACGCGGGGCGTCCCCCGCCAGCACCGCGGCGTTGGAGTGACTCGCCACCACGCACCGATCGGTGCATGCCATCAGTCCCTCGAAGGCCGCTCGGCTCAGGTGCGATGCATCGTGCAGCATGCCGGCGCTGTCGAGCGCCTGAACCATGGCACGGCCGCTGGCGGTCAACGGTCCATCCGCGGCGTTGCCCCCGGCCCATCGTGAGCCAAGGGCCCAGGTGAGACCGACCACGCGCACGCCCTGGTCGAACCACCATGCAGCCTCTTCCGGCACGGCGATCGGATCGGCGCCCTCCATGAGCAGCACCACACGAAGCGGACCATCCTCGCCCAGTCCAGCCAGGTCACCGCGCCGGCGCACGATGCGGATCGAGCCCGCATCCTCCAAGCGCCGATAGATCTCCAGCTGCCTTCGACCGGCGATGCCCGCGTGGGCGCCATCCGGGTCCTGCCCCGGGTAGCCCCACGGATCGGCGCTGCCGCGTTCCGTGAAGATGGTGGCCAGCGCCAGGCGCACGCCTCCAGCGTGCAGGGCGGGAAGGTTCACCCCGAAACGGCTCGGTTGGGACGAGGGGGCGAGCAGGTCGACGCCCTGCAGGCTCAGGAAGGCGAGGTCCAGGTGGCCATCGATACGAACGACGCGTTGCATGGGCCACATTGTGCACGCCATCGACCCGATCGCGTGGTCCACGGAAAGCGGTTGGGTAGACTTCGGCGTTCCATGGCCGCCGCGCTTGCTCCATCCGCCCGACTGGCCGCCCTGGGCGTGGCCATGGCGTGCGCCACGCCGCTGGTATTGGCCGCCTTGCTGGTTCCGTCGACCACGGGCATGGACACGCATCGGCAACTTGGGCTGCCTGGATGCGGCTGGCCGGCCGGGGTGGGCATTCCATGCGTGACCTGCGGCATGACCACGGCCTTTGCCCATGGGGTGCGCGGTCAGTTCGTGGCCGGGCTGGGCGCCCAGCCGGCGGGTCTGGCCCTTTGCCTTCTGTCGGCCCTTGGCGTGGTGGTGGCGGCTTGGGACGCGGTGTCGGGCCGTCCGGTGCACCGGCTCCTGCTTCCGCTGGCATCGGGCCGCGTGCTGGCGGGATCGATCGCCTTGCTGCTGGCGGCGTGGGCGTGGAAAGTGGCGCAGGTGAAGGGATGGATGGCGTGAACCGGCTCGTGGTGCTGATCACCGCGATGCTGGCGTGTGCAGGCTGCCAGGTGCCGGCGCTCGTCTCCGCAGTGGGTCACAACATCGAGCGCGAGAAGAAGATCGAGGTGCTGGCCAAGTACGCGGGTCTGGACAACCGCAGCGTGGCGGTGCTGGCCAAGGCCGACATGGGCACGCTCTACGAGCATCCCACGGCACTGCCCAACATCGCGGTCAACCTCTCGCAGCGCCTCTACGAGAACGTGCCCGGCATCCGCGTGCTGGATCCGCGCACGGTGATGAACTTCCAGTATCAGAAGCCCAACTGGGCTGCCATGCCGCTGGGCCAGATCGCCGATGAGCTGGATGTGGACCGCGTGGTGGTGGTCGACATCTACGAGTATCGCCTGCATCCGCCCGGCAACCGGTGGATGTGGGAGGGTGTGGCGGCGGCCCACGTGGGGGTGGCCGAGCGCGACGGAATCGATCCCGACGAGATGGTGGACCAGTGGAACGTGGCGGCCAAGTTCCCGCCGCAGGAGGCGACGGCTCGCGACCAGCTCAACCAGACGCTGGTCCAGAATGGACTGCTCTCTACTTTCGTGCGGAACACCGCCTGGGTGTTCTACGACCACATCGAGGACAAGTACCCGGATATCCGAAAGTGATCCGCGCCGTCCTGTGCATGCTGCTCGCCTCGGCGGCCATGGTGCCCGGATGCAACATCGTCACGCCCGCCCTCTACATCCTGGAGGGCCCGCCCTCGAACGAGGCCCAGTACACGCTGCCCGACCGTCCCACGGTCGTGTTCGTGGATGACCGCAAGAACCTGCTTCCGCGCACCCAGCTCCGGACCATCATTGGTGACCGCGTGGCCGGCGACCTGATGCAGCAGGAGCTGGTCTCGGCCACCATCACCACCCGTGATGCCGTGGCGGTGGCGCGTCGCGAGGAGAGCATCGCCAAGCCGCTGTCCATCGCGGAGATCGGCGAGAAGGTGGGCGCCGAGGTGGTCATCTACGTGCAGATCGGCGGCTTCAACCTGTCCGAGCCTGGCAACGTCCCGCGGCCCAACGGCTACGCACTGGTCAAGGTGATCGATGCCACCAACCGGGCCCGGCTCTTCCCCAGCGACGCCAACGATCCTGGCGTTCAGGTGAACAGCACCATGCGCGAGGTGTCGATGGAGCTGTACAACAGCCCCGCAGGCCGTCGCGGCATCGAGGACCAGCTGGCGGACAATCTGGGTGATCGAATCGCCAAGCTCTTCTACAAGCACGAGAAGAACGAGCTGGGCAAGGGCGTGGGCGTCCGGCGGTGAGCGGCGAGCGTCCGCCCGTGCATCTGGTCGATCCTGAGGGTCCGGCGGGTGCTCGTTGGCTGGAGCGGATTTCGCGACCGCTTCGGTCCCCGGCCACGACGGTTCTGTTGGGCAACACCGTGCCCGAACTGGCGTGCCATGCCCGGTTGCCCAGGGGTCCGTCCCGAGCCATCGCGGCGTCCTCGCTGCGTCGCCTACTGCGGTCGATGCGGGCCGACCTGGTGGTGGCGTGGGGCACGCGGTGCGCCGAGTTGCTGGACGCCGCGGCCGATGACTGGCAGGCCGTGCACGTGCTCGACGCCGTGCCGCTGGTTGGCCACCCCGGAACCGGCGGCCATGTGCTGGCTGCATGCGAGTCGCTCATGGGCCCGCTGCAGCGAGCGGGATGGCCTGCCTTTCGCATGCGATCGCTGCAGCTGCCAGCCGTGCCGTTCGCGCGGGCCTCCCACGCCGACCGCCGCGACGAACTCCGCCGGGCCTGGCGTGCCAAGCCGGGCACCACCGTGGTGGCGCTGCTCCCTGCCGGCCAGGGCCAGGGTGACGCGTTTGCGGCCATGGAGGCGGTCGGAAGGGCGGCGCTGGCCGGCGCCGACGTGCGACTGCTGCTGCACCCGGACACGCGCGAAGCGGGGGCCATGCAGACCTTCGCGCGTTCCTTCGGATTCAGGGACCGGGTGCACTTTGTGGAGGCGCTGCATGCGCCCGAGGCTCTGGCGGACGGGCTGGACGTGTGCCTGAGCATTCCCGATCCCGACCAGGACGGAACGGCTCTTGACCCCGCCGTGGCGGCCGGGCTTGGGTGCGCGCTGGTGGCATGCGATCGTTCGATGGCGGCGGCGGGCGTGGACCCGGGCGTGGAGGCGCTGCTGGGTGCCGGCGTGAACGGTCTGGGTGCCGCCGTGCTTCGCCTGCACGAGGACACGGACCTGCGGCGCGCGTTGGCACTGGCCCTTCGGGTGCGCTGGGCCACGCAGTCGCGGCTTCAGGCCTTCGAAGCCGCCATGGTCGATCCTGCCGACGTGATCCGGCTCTCGAAGGCCACGGCCGCGTCGCGGTAGAGCGAGCGGAGCAGGTCGCCGGGCAGCCGCTTGCCGCGCAATCGCGGCGCATCCATGGGGCCGTGCCGATCGGGATGCACCAAGGCCAGGTCCGGATCCGCGATGGGGCTGGGGCCGTCGTGATCGCTCTCCCAGAGCGTGCGCAGCGCCCAGTAACGGCTGGCATACAGGTCAAAGGCGTCCTCCGGGGCACTGGCCTTGGCGGCCATCTCGGTCTTGTCCGGGGCTGGTGCCAGATGATCGTCGGTGGTCACGATGTCGCTGCCGAACAGCACGCGGCCCCGGTGCCGCGCAAGAAAGTCCACCAGCCGCTGCCGCGGGTGCCGCGAGAGTTCGCGCACCATCCACTTGGTGGCGCTGGCATCCAGGTGCAGGTTGGCATGACGCTCCAGCAGGCCGTCGAGAAAGTCCAGGTTCTCCGGCCATCCACCCATGTGGGCCGCGATCCAGGGGACGCCGAAGCGTTTCAGCAACCGCTCAAGGGGTTCGTAGTGCTCCGCCTTGCGGCCGTACCTGGCGTGATCCGCATAGCGGGTGGCGAACCACGTGTCCGGATCGGCCACATGGGTCATGAACGCCATGCCCAGCGAGGCGGCCAGCTCCATGGCCTCGATCCGGAGCGGACTGTCCAGCCGGAACATGGAGGGGTCACCGGCCTCGATCGCATAGTCCGTGATGCGCGGGGCCGCCCAGAACTTGCAGATGCGGGCACCGTGGCCGTGATAGGCACGGATGCGCTCCAGGAATCCCGCGCCGTGGGCGTGCCGACGATCCTTGCCGCCGAAATCCGGCACCGCGATCAGGCGAAGCCGGTCACCCAGCACGTCCTGGATCTGCGGGACCTGCTCCAGGGCCGTCATGGACCAGATGTGCGTGACACCATAGAGATCCATGGCTTCACGCAGCAACCGGGCGGCGCGGGCCCCGTTCACGTGGGCGTGCGCATCCACGATGCCGTGCTCCAGCATGGCCATGCGACCAGCCTCGGACCGATAGTCCCGGTCGTGCAGATTGGAGGGGTTTCGGGGCACGTGGCCATGCTAGGCCCGCGCCAAGGCGTCATCGCGTCCGCTTCTTCAGCGCACGCTTGGGGCCCGCCTTCTTGCCAGCGGGTCGCGGAACGCGGCGTTCCGCGCAGCGAAAGGCCTCGAGCCGGCCTGCATGATGGATGCCGGCGATGTAGAGCTCGTGATCGGACTCGATGTCCAGATGCCGGACCAATTCGCAGTCCATCCACCACTGCGCCCGCAGCGGCACGGGGCACATGGATGGCGTGCTCAGGTGGGGAAGCCCCATGAAAGGGTCGCGCCCATGCTCGGGCATCGCCTGAAAGATTCGATCCACCAGCGGATCGTTGTCCAGCACCCTGCACAGGGCGAAGTTTCTGGCATCTCGAATGATCGGGCTCAGGGCCTGGCCCTTCTCGATAGCCACCATCACCATGGGCGGATTGACGGCGCACTGCTGAACCCATCGCACCAGGGCCGCCGAGCGCTGTTCCCCAAAGCGGCTGGTCAGCAGAAATCGACCGCTCGGCACGGCCTCGAGCAGGTCGGCGATCTCGGCGCGGTCGATCGATGGCCAGTCGCGGCGCGACGTCACGCAGTCGAAGTTAGGCCGGATTCGAGAGAATGCGAGCGCAACATCATGAAGGAAAGGAATTTACAATCTTGAAACGCGCGATAAACAGTTATAAGACGTAACTGCGATTCGTTGAGCGTGCGTGGATTCATCGAAAGGTGGGGCGAAGTGTTGCAAAGTGGGGGATTGTGATCTATCTTCCCCGCACGGTGATCGTGCATGCTCTTCCTTGGAGAATTCGAACACGCACTCGACGCCAAGCAGCGTCTGGCCATCCCCAGCGAGTTGCGGGCCTGCATGCCGCACGACGGGGAGGACGCCGTGTTCGTGGCGGCGCCCGGCCCCAATGGAGCACTCTGGCTCTGGCCCGAGGCCACGTTCGCCCAGCTCTCCTCGGCTTTGGGCGGCTCGCTAGTGGGCGACGAGGCCATGCTGAACTTCGAGACGCTGCTGTTCAGCCAGTCCGCACGCACGCCGCTGGACAAGGCGGGACGCATTCGGGTTCCCGATCGCATGCTGCAGCGTTTCAAGCTGGCGGGCAACGTGGTGATTCTGGGGGTGCGCGATCATCTGGAGCTCCGAACGCCCGAGCAATGGAAGGGCGAACGCGAACGACTTCATCCCGCCGCCACCGAGGTGTGGCAGCGGGCGCGGGAGACGCTGCGACAGCGACCCGCGGGCTGAGCGATCAGCCGACGGACTTCCGCCCCACCACGCAGGATGCATGGTGGAGCCAGCGAAGGCCCGGTACCGGTCATGGATGACCGGTCTCGGGTCATGAGCGGGATTCGGTGAGCGGGTTTGCCAAGGACGGCAAGCCACCCCGTACTCCCGCACCAGACGCACGGGCCATGGATGGCCCGTTCTCTCAGGGGTACCTGACCGCCACGGAAGGCGGCGGGCGCTCTGGATGCTCCCTGTGGGCATCCATCCGTCGATGCCCTCGCAGGGACATGTGCCCTGCGAGGGCATTTGCATCCCCAAATTCTTGGCAAAACCAGTTGGAAACTGGAGTTGGATCAGGCGGAGTCTTGCGGTACCCTGCATGATCTCGGGTTGTCCGGCAACCCTCGGATGGGTCCGCATGGAATCGCGGAGGCTTGGAGCGCCGCGGCGGGTCCTTCCCAAGGCAGGAGGTCCATCGATGCTGGTGATCACGCGACGCGAGGGGGAAGAAGTCATCATCGGCGATCCCTCGGCTCCGCTGGGCATCGTCCGGATCGCCACCATCAAGGGAGATCGGGTGCGGATCGCGTTCGAGTTCCCGCGAGAGGTGGCTGTGCACCGGCGCGAGGTGGCCGAGCAGATCACCGCCAGCGAGAAGGAAGGCAACCCGATCGTGGGGCAGATTCGTCCGGCGGCTGGTGGCGAAGCCACCTGAGGCGAGAGGCCCTCATCGCGGGGGGATAGACTCGCTCGCATGCAAGGCGCGACGCCCTGGCACGGAGCGGCGATGTCCGTGGCGATGCTCCTGCTGGTCGCGTGCGGGGGAGGCTCGCTTCGCGGCGATCCCATGAAGGTGCTCTCCAATCCGGAGTCCATGCCCTCGTCGCAGCGCAAGGCCATGCAGGCGCTCGATGCCACGCCGGCACCCGAGTACGTGCGTCAGCTCAGGATCCTGGTGTTCCAGTCGGGATACACGCAGCCGATCCGCGAGGAAGCCTTTGCGCGCCTTGCCAAGCTGGACCCGAAGGGCCTCAAGGACACCCTCAAGTTGAACCTGCCCAAGATGCAGGCGCTGGCTTGGCGAACCTGGTTGTGCGAACGGATCGCCTCGGAGGGCTGGATGGACATGACCCCCACGCTGGTGCGGGCCTGGAGCGCGCCGATGCCGGGCTGGGTGGAGAAGGATCAGGATCGTCCCGAGCGCAAGGCTCTGGCGGCCATGCACGGGGAGGACCGCCTGACCGACGTGCTGGTGGACCTGCTGGTGGACGCCGATCCGGTGACCGAGCGCAACCTTCGGCTTCGCTGCTGGGAGCTGCTGCAGAAGCAGGGACAGCGGGAGCGTCTGGTGGCGCTGCTGGCCGATGCCACGGTGAAACCCGACGATCGCCTGCTGGTGGATCTGCGTCGGTGCGCGGCCGAACTCGGCATGGTGCCGGTGACCCGCGAGGAGATCCTGTGGTTGCAATCGCTGCTGGACACCGGCAACCTGGCATTCTGGAACGAGGCCCGTGCGGCGGTCGCCCGCCTTCCTCAGGAGACGCGCGCCAGCATCGAGATCCGCGAGTTGCCGGTGGCGGTGGCCGCGGCACGGCACCGGCCGGAGTTGCTCACGCTCTCGAACGTGGACCTGTACGGCATGGTGGCGTCCCGCCGCGCTGCCGAGGGCAGCCGGGTGGCCACGGCCACGCTGGACGGCTATGGCGGCGACTTCAGCGAGACCCTGTACAGCCAGCGAGACCGGTTCCGCTGGGGCGATCTGGCCGCGATGGTGCTGGCCATGGACCTGCTGCAGGATCCGGCGATCCGGCGCCAGCTCTTCGACATGGCCGATCGGGACCTGCAGGATCGCAGCACGGAGTACGGCGGCGTGCTGACCGTGGGTGCCGATGGCAAGGCCGTGCTCACCGAACATCGCCCACGGGTGCAGGGCAACGACCTGCGCTTCGAGGCGCCGCCGGCGATGTTCGAGCAGGGCTACACGGGTCTCTTCCACTTTCATCTGCACGCCCAGAGTTACGACAACACCCGTTACGCGGGCCCGCACATCGGCGACTTCACCTACGCCAACAGCACCCGGGCCAACTGCCTGGTCTTCACCTTTCTGGGCAAGGGCGAACTGAACGTGGACTACTACCGGCACGGACCGGTGGTGGTGGACCTGGGCAGCGTGCGCAGGCCGGAGACCGGTGCGTGAGCCTGCACGTGACCAAGATGCACGGGCTGGGCAACGACTACGTGTACGTCGACACGTTCCGCGAGCGCGTGGCCGACCCCGCGCGGCTGGCCCGGGCCGTGAGCGATCGCCACAGGGGGCTCGGCGGCGACGGCCTGATCCTGATCGGGCCAGCTGAGCAGGCGGACGCCCATCTTCGCATGCGCATCTTCAACGCCGACGGCGGTGAAGCCCAGATGTGCGGCAACGGCATCCGCTGTGTGGCCCGCTACGCCGTGGATCGGGGCATCTCCACGGCGAATCCGCTGCGTGTGCAGACCGGTCGTGGCACGCTGGCGGTGGCCTGGGATGGCGATGGCGATGACTTCGTGGCCACGGTCGAGATGGGCGAGCCCATGCTGGAGGCAGGGGCCCTGCCGGCCATGCTTCCGGGCGTGTCGGATCGTGAACCGGTCCAGGGGTGGCCGATGCCGCCCGAGGCGTTGCAGGCGATGCAGCAGCACGACTGGATTCGTGCGAGCGGCTTCGACGGCCGGCTGACGCTGGTGGGCATGGGCAATCCGCATGCGGTGCTCTGGTGCCGCGACGTGCGTGGGGTGCCGCTGGAGTCGGTCGGTCCCTGGCTGGAGCGCCACCCGTGGTTTCCGCAGCGGATCAATGTGCACGCGGCCCAGCACGAGCCGGGTGGGCTTGCCATGCGCACATGGGAGCGCGGCAGCGGCATCACCATGGCCTGCGGGACCGGCGCGTGCGCGGTGGCGGTGGCGGCGGTGCTCGCTGGAACGTGCGGGTCGCCGGTGCGCGTGCGTCTTCCCGGGGGCCATCTGCGGATCGCGTGGGATGGTCCGGGGCATGGCGTGCGCATGACCGGACCGGCAACCTTCGTGGCCGATGCCGAACTGGACGAGGCGCTCGCGAGGGAGGCCGGCTGATGGCGCTGGATGCCACGGAGACGCGCATCCGCGATCGCCTGCGTCTGGACGCGCCGTCCATGCTCGCGCGGCTGGGCGACATGGTGGCCGTGCCCAGCGGTTGCGGGCATCGACCGGGACTGGAGCGCATGCGTCAACTGCTGGTCGCGCGGCTGGAGAGGCTGGGCGCCGCGATCACGCTCATGCCGGCGCAGCCGCGACCATCCTGGGTGGATCCCTTGCCTGGCCGGGACGCCATGCAGCCGCTGGTGGTGGCCAGGGCTCCGGATGCCCGACAGGGGCCTCGATTGCTGCTGTGCGGCCACATCGACACGGTGCATGACCCGACCGGTGCCTTCCAGCGATTGGAGCCGCGGGGTGATGGCGCCATGACAGGCCCCGGCGCCGCGGACATGAAGGGCGGGCTGGAGGTGATGCTCTCCGCACTGGAGGCGATCGAGTCCGAGGGTGTGCACCTGCCCTGGACGGTGGTGCTGGTCCCGGACGAGGAGACCGGCACCTTCGGCACGTCGGCGGCCTTGCGGCAGGTGGCCGCGGAGCATGACCGGGCCTTCGTGGTGGAACCGGCCACCGCGGCCGGAGACCTGGTGAGCGAGCGAGCCGGCAGCGGGCAGTTCTGCATCGAGGCCCACGGCCGGGCGGCACACGCGGGTCGCGACTTCGCCAGCGGCGTGAGTGCGGTGCGTGAACTTGCGGTCACCGTGGCGCAGGCCTGCTCGCTGGCGGACGTGGCGCAAGGCCGGGTGGTGAACGTGGGACCGCTGCAGGGCGGAGCCGCCACCAACATCGTTCCTGACCTGGCTCGAGCGTGGGGCAACATCCGATTCCGCGACGAGGACGACGGTGCGTCGCTCATGCGGGCCATCGAGGCTCTTGCCCACGGGGGCGATCGGGATGTGCCCCGGGTGCGCATCCGCATCGAATTGAATCGACCCGCCAAGCCAGCCAACCCGGGTGTGCGGGCCATGGGTGAGGCCGCGGTGCAGGTGGCGGCGGACCTGGGATTTGGCGTGGGGCTGGCCGCGACTGGCGGCGTGAGCGATGCCAACCTGATCCAGCAGGCTGGCCCTCCGGCCCTGGACGGCCTGGGCGTTCGGGGCGGAAACCTGCACCGCACCGACGAGTTCATGTGGCCCGACAGCCTGGCCGAGCGGGCCGGGCTGCTGGCCATCCTGCTGGCGCGTCAGTGAGTCGCGCGGTCAGCGACTGGCGCCGATGCGGGACATGACCAGCCGCAGCGAGTCGCACACCTCGTCCAGGTCGTGTTCGCCGATCCGCTCGAAGAAGGGCAGGGCGATCGTTCGGTCGGCCACCCGCTCCGCCACCGGAAAATCCCCGGGCTGGTGCCGGCATGCCTGACGCACATGCGGAAGCAGCGCGGGGCAGGGCCACCAGTCCGCGGCCCCGATGTCGAGGCGATGCAGCCCGTCGATCACCGCGTCGCGGTCCTCGCGTGTGAACCGATCGGAGAGCCGAACCACGAAGTTGCTCCAGCTCATGGTGCAGCCCGCAGGTGGGCTGGGCAGGATCAGGTCGGATTCACCCGCCAGCCGCCGGATGTAGGCGTCCGCGATCTCCTGTCTGCGAACCATGCTCCGATCCAGGCGGTGCAGCTGGCTCACGCCCAGCGCCGCACACATCTCGTTGAGCCGGGCGTCGAAGCCGTCGTGCGCATGCTGGAGGCGGGTGCCCAGCTCCTGCGGCTGGTCCGGGAAGCTGTACTTGTCCACGCGCCCCTGGTGTCGCATGGCGCGGCACGCGGCGGCCAGGTGGTCGTCGTGGGTCACGATCATCCCGCCCTCGCCCGTGGTGATCGGTCGGCTCTCGAAGAAGCCGAAGCACGCAAGCCGTCCGAATCGCCCCGCGTTGTCCTGGCCCAGCGTGCAGCCGAGGGCCTCGGTGGCGTTCTCCACCATGGGAATCTCGAGCCGGGAGCAGATGGAGATGAGGTCGGGCATGCCCGCCGGGTTGCCGAAGGTCTCGGCCACCAGCATGGCGCGGGTGGCGGGCGTGATGGCCGCGTCCACCCTGGCGGGATCCATGTTCAGCGTGACCGGGTCCGCGTCCACGAACACCGGCTTGGCACCCACGTGCAGCACCGCGTTCACGTTGGGGCTGTAGCCGAACGCGCTCACCAGCACCTCATCGCCGGGACCGATGCCCAGCGCCTTCAAGGCGATCTCCATGGCCACGGAGCCACTGGAAACGCCCACGCCATGCATCCGGCGGGTGCGCCGCGCCATGGCGTGCTCAAAGGCCAGCAGATTGGGTCCCATGGTGAGCCTGCCGGAGCGAAGCGCAGCCATGACCGCGTCCAGGTCCGAGGGTTCCAGGGCGGGTTGATGAAGAGGAATCATGGTTCAGCGGGGGGCCAGTCGCGGCATGGCCTTCTCGGCGGCCTTGCTGTGCTTCAGGAAGAGCCAAGCCGCCTGCATCTGGATCGGCTCGTCGACGCGGCCGCCACCGCCGCCCACCCGGCCAAGTTCGCTCAACTCCACGGCGCCGAGGCCCTCGGAGGTGCGTGCGATCGTGACCAGCGTCATGCTCTCGCCCTTCTGTGGCAACTTGCCGCGGATCATGCGGGCGAACGCCGCGGACTCGGGAGTGCCCAGGTCGCACATGGCGGCCAGGACGGCCTCCGACACGTCGGAGGGGCCCTGCGTGCCTCGCACACGCTCGCTGAGCGCCGCAGGATTGAGCGGGATCAGTTGCTGCACGGCCAGCGCCGCAAGCAGCTTGTCGTGCATCGAGGGTCGCTCCAGCGCCTGCAGACGGTCCAGCGTCATCAGCAGCAGGGACTCGCGGGAGGCCGGCTCCAGTCGCTCGGCCTGTCGCACCGCCCACTCGCTCGCGGCGGCATTGGCGCTCTGCAGCAGCACGGCCAGCGAGGGGCCCGCATCCGCGCCCGGCGTGCGAAGCGCCACGCCGGCATCGGCCATGGCCGCGGGCAGACCGCCTTCACCGCGCAGGATCTCGAAGTCCTCGGCCCGCACCGCGTCCTCGGCGGCAAGCATGAGCAGGCCACACTGCATCAGGTTTCGGAGCGACCTGTCGGAGCGGGCCAGCTCCAGCACCGCCGCACGTCCGGCCTCGGGTCGCCACTTGAGTGCCGCGGCGATGGCCGCCACCCGGTCCATGCCGTCGCTGCCGGCCGTGGCGGCGAGCAGCGGCTCGCATGCCGCCGCAAGGCGATAGTGCCGGGCGGCGTCGCCCAGCTGCCGCAGCAGCAGCAGCCGGTCCTGGTCCAGCAGGCCCTTCGCCTTGGTCAGGAACGTCTGCCACGGCGCGTCATCCTTGCGCTCGAGCATGAGCATGGCGGCCAGACCGGCCACCTCGGCGGTGTTCGAACTGGTGGCATCAGCCAGCATCTCCGGTTCCCACGGTTCGCCCACACGATTGAGTTCGGCCACCAGCAGCGAACGGTCGTAGGGACCCGTGTCGGTCCACGAAAGGATCTCGCGGATCGCGGGCGGCTTCAGCAGGTTCAGGCCAAGGCACTCGGTGATCACCACGGTCCTGAACGCCGGATCGCCCAGAGCCCGCAGGCGCGATGCCGAGGCGCCCTCGGGATCCAGCTCCGCCATGCCCAGAAAACCGTCCAGCCGAAGGGGCGCGGCCTCGGCCTGCAGCAGGCCCTCGAAGAGAGGCCGGAGCGATGGGTCGCGCAGGCTTCGCAATGCCACCAGGCGAGGGTGCTGTGTCCCGCTCTCACTGAACGTGACCGCCTGCCGAAGTGCCAGGATGGCTGCCTCGGTGGGGTCGAATCGCTGCGCGTGCGCTGGGGAGAGAAGGCCTGCCAGCGCCGCGATCAGCAGCAAGGCGGCGCGGGGTGAGGGCATGGAGCGAAGTGTAGCGAAGGCGTCGGACGAGCCCGAAGAAACCTAGGCGCGGCTTGCGGCCCGGAGCGCGTGACGAAGCCGCGCCACCAGTTCCCGCACGGCGATCTCGCCGGAAGCCCCCGCGTCCACCCGAGCGTCGGCGTCGATCAACCCCTGGACGCGCGTCCATCCGCCATGGACCGCCGAGTGCGCGGAGCGACCAAGTCCCCGTGCGATCTCCGGGAAGCTCATCGCTGTCAGGTCGCGCGCCAGCCACGCGATCAGTCCGCGTGCCAGCGCCACGCGACGATGCCGACCGCCGGCGCGGACCTGGTCCGGCTCAACCCCTAACGCCGTGCAGATGGTCTCCACGATCTCCGGAAGCCGTACCGGCTGCGTACCGCGGTTGGCGTCATCCTGCTGGAAGATGCGTCGCACCTCGCCGGCGGTGACCTCGCCACGCTCGCCGGAGACGGCCCGCATGGCATCCACGCGGCTCAGCAGTCCCTCGATCTCGCGTGCACCACCCACGCAACGCTCGCCAAGGGCCGTGCCCGCCTCGCTGGTGAGCCGGAGTCCTCGCCGCGCCGCCAGCCGCTCGGCCAGCAGGCGCCGAACCTGCGGGTCCGGCGACTCCACCCGCACCACCATGCCTGCCAGCATGCGGCTCACGAGCGACTGGCCGAACTTGCGGATGAGCCGTGGATGCTCGTCGCTGGCCACGGCCACCTGGGCACCGGCCAGATCCAGGGCGTCGAGCGTGTGCAGGAACTCGCTCTGGGTGGCCGCCTTGTCCGCCAGAAAGTGCACATCGTCGATCACCAGCAGGTCCACGCGACGCATGCGCTGGCGGAACCCCTCGACGCCGCCGCCACGGACCGCGTGGATGTACTCGTTGGTGAACTGCTCGGCGGGCACGTATCGAATGCGTGCCTGCGGGTGCCGCTCTCGCCGTGCCCGGCAGAGTCCCTGCAGCAGGTGGGTCTTGCCCACGCCGCAGCCGCCATGCATCACCAAGCATCGCAGGCCGTCCTGGCCGTCCGCCATGCGCGAGGCCGCATCCAGCGCCAGCCGATTGTTGTCCCCAGCCACGAAGTCCTCCAGCCGACGCCAGGCTCCGGCGCTCTCCCGCTTTCGTGCGGCTGGCCGCTCGGGGGTAGGTCGTGCGGGTGCGGCCTCCTCGCCGGTCACATGCCACTGGAGTTCGTCGCTGCCCAGCGTCTCGCGCGCCGCGGCCTGCAGATCGCTCCGATAGTGCCGCTGGATCCAGTCGGCCACGAAGGCGCTGCGGGTCTCCACGCGCAGCCGGCCCTCGTGCACCCGAAGCCTTGCCTCGCCATCGAACCACATGCTCGCCCTTCGCTCACCCAGCCGCCCCTCAAGCAGGGTTCGGATGCGGGCGGGCACGTCATCCACGCGGGGGCTGCTCACGGAATCGATGGCTCCAGGCACGGCATGCGGACGAGAGGGGAACGATCACGCGCACCCGCGTGCGCGCGGCCTGGTCCGTTTCCGTGACAGTCCCGCCGTCGTGCGCAACATGACCACCGCGGGAAAGGGGCTGGAAGGCCGCCGGGTTCCCGCGAACCACCGTCATTGCACGCACGCCAGAGGTCCGCGTCCTGCGGAGCGAGGGGCAAGATAGGCGCAATCTTCACCCACGCAAGAGGGGGGCGAGATGAATTGCGGCGCCGGGTGTGGAAGCACCGGAGAACACGGCACTTCATGGTGTTCGAAAAACTTCTCCACCGACCCAAGGCGAGGTTGTCCACATCATGTGGATGAATGCACGACGCGTGCAAAGGCGCCTCGGCGCGACCGCGTGCGAAAGCCGCGTGCCGCATAAAGCCTTCGTGCCGGGGTGTTTCGCTCGTCCACCGCCAAGGTGATCACCGGTTCCCGCAGTCGGGCCGCCCGGCTCAGGGCCGTGTCCAGCAGCAGCGAGCCAAGTCCGCGGCCGCGGGCCCATGGGGACAAGCCCAGGTACGTCAGTTCCACGGCATCCGTGCCGCTGGCATGGTTGAGCAGGGCGGCGCCGGCTGGCTTGCCATCGACGTGCAGCACCATCCACAGATCCGCGTCGGGTTGCCGGCCACGACGATGCCCATCCAGGATGTCCTGATCGGTCCGAAGTTCCGCAAGCCCCGGGCAGTCCAGCGTTTGCTCATACGAGGCCCGCAGGACCCTCTTGAGCAGGGCGTCGTCATCGGCGGGGCGGATCTCCGCTCCGGCCGGGAGATCCGGCAGGGGACTGAGCCGCCGATTCGGCCGCTCCATGCAATCGAGCACCGCCAGCAGTCGGAACCCCGCCCTCTGGAAGGGTTCGCCTGCCGACGGCTCGTCGGCATCGCTCAATCCCTGAGCCAGCGTCACGGAGCCGCGACGGCCCAGTTCGTGCACCATGGCCTCCAGCAGGGCCGCTCCCCGCTCCAGCGAGGTGGAATCCGTGCACGGGCTCACCGCCAGCGTGGCGGTTCGGCCGGGATGCATGCTGATCAGCCCCGCGGCGAGCAGGCGATCCCGTCCATCCCGGATGCACCAGAGATCGTCGGGCCGCCATCCCTCCTCCTCGAGCCGTCTCAGGAACCAGACCGCCTCGCCCTGGCGGCCTCCCAGCAGCAGTCGGGCTGCAGCCATTCGGTGCGAAGGCGGGACCGGCGTGGCATGCGGGCTGTTGGGCGGCGGTTGGGCCACAGCAGGCAAGGCTAGCCCGGCACGATGTCCGGGTGGGATCGCTAGCATTTGCGCAATGGAGCGCATGATCGCCGTTGGCCTGCTGATTCTGGCGGGCTCCCTGCTCGCCGCCTCGCCCGCCGTGGATCCGGATGGCGGGCAGGAGCCTCCCTCGCGCGTTCGGGGTCTGGAGAAGTGGACCGTGGACTATGCGCCCGGCCCCATGCGGCTGTATCGGGATGCGGCCTCGGACACGCTCTACTGGTACGCCACGTTCACCCTGACCAACCGCACGGGTCAGGATCGGCGCCTGGCGCCGCGCTGGGAACTGCTGGACGAGGAGGGCCGACTGGTTCCGGCCGGACAGGGCGTCGACAGCGACGTCACGCGTGCCATCCTGAAGCTGCTCAACGACCCGCAACTGGAGGAGACCAGCGCCATCATCGGCGAGATCGGACAGGGCGTGGAAATGGCCAAGACCGGCCTGGTGGTCTTTCCGGCAGGCCCGGAGGCCCGCAAGTTCGCCGTGCTCGTTTCCGGGCTTTCCTCGGAGCGAGGCACCCTGAAGGATCCGGCCACGGGCCAGGAACTCGTGGCTCGCAAGACCCTGTGCATCGACTACCACCTGCCGGGCGAGCGATCGGCGCTCTCGGGTCCTGTGCCGCTGGCGGAGCCGCCCTCGGGCACGGCGAATCCGCGCTGGATCATGCGCTGAGCGACCGGGAATCGGCGTCAGCAAGGGCTTGGCGGGCCACGGGGCTTCGGGTACACTGAGGGGCTCAACCGCAAGGAAGGACTTCGCCATGGCACACAAGAAGGGGCAAGGCTCCACGCAGAACGGTCGCGACTCGAACCCCCAGCACCGGGGCATCAAGCTCTACGGTGGTGAGGTGGCTCAGCCGGGCTGCATCATCGTGCGTCAGTGCGGCACCAACTGGAAGCCGGGCCTGAACACCTTCCTGGCCAAGGATCACAGCATCATGTCCCAGGCCGAGGGTGCCGTGCGCTTCCGTGGCCGGTTCGTCGACGTGGTCCCGGCGGGACGCTGAGACGCCAGGCCCCCGTCAGGGCCGTGACACCATGCTTGTCGATCGCGCCCGCATCGTGGTCCGCTCGGGAAAGGGCGGAGACGGTTGCAGTCACATGCGCCGGGAGAAGTCCATGCCCAAGGGGGGACCTGACGGCGGCGATGGCGGGCGGGGTGGCAGCGTGATCCTGTGGGTCGATCCGCACCTGGACACGCTGCTGGAGTTCCGCTTCAAGGGTCATTTCTTCGCAGAGAACGGCGAGCCCGGCCAGTCACGAAGCTGTGCGGGCCACCACGGCGCGGACCGTCGCGTGGCCGTGCCTCCAGGCACGCTGGTCTATGACCTGCACACCGACGAGTTGATCGCGGACCTGACCGAGCCCCACATGGAGGTGGTGGTGGCACCTGGCGGCAAGGGTGGGCTTGGCAACGAGCGGTTCAAGACCGCCACGCACCAGGCGCCCACGGAGCGGACGCTGGGCGAGCCGGCGGTCGAGCGCGAGCTGCGGCTCGAGCTGAAGTTGCTGGCCGATGTGGGCCTGGTGGGCATGCCCAATGCCGGCAAGAGCACCATGCTGGGCTCGGTGACGCGCGCCGAGGCCAAGGTGGGCGCGTATCCCTTCACCACGCTCAGTCCGCAGCTGGGGATCGCGGAGCTGCCCGGCGACCGGCGGCTGGTGGTGGCCGACCTGCCGGGACTGATCGCGGGTGCGGCCGAGGGCGCGGGGCTGGGTCACGAGTTCCTGCGGCACATCGAGCGCACGCGCGTGATCCTGCACGTGCTGGACGTGGCACCGGTGGATGGCAGCGACCCGGTGGAGAACGCTGAGGTCATCCGCGGTGAACTGCAGGCGTTCAGCCCGGAACTGGCCCGAAAGCCCGAGATGCTGGTCTTCAACAAGATCGATCTGGTGCCGGCGGAGGACCGCGCGGCGCTGGTGCAGCGCCTCGGCCATGCATTGCGTGTGCCGGCCGAGCGCCGGTGGGTCGTGAGTGGTGCCACGGGTGAGGGGCTGCGCGAGATGCTCGAGGCATGCTGGAACGTGGCCCGGCGCGAGGGTGCCGAGGCCGGCTGGCAGGCGTGAGCGGGTAGGCCGCGCGTCAGTCCCCGTGCCGTTGCCTCAACCGGCCCGAGAGCCGAAGCAGCAGTTGCACGCGCTCGAACTCGTCCAGCCACGCCTGCAGCGTGGCGGCGGCCTCGTCGGCGGGCAGGGCCGCGCCCGGAAGCGGGCACGATGGGCCAAGTTGCCGCGACGCCATGGACCGGTACCGCGGCAGCGTTCGATCGCCAAGCAGCGACACGAACTCGAAGTCCTCGGCCATCCAGATCACCGTCGGCACGCGGTGGCCGCCGCAGATGCGCACCGCGTCACGCAGGGCCGGCGCCTGGTCGCGGTCGATCCACCGCAGGTCGATGCGGGGGCTGCCCTGCGCGATGGCCTGCAGCATGGGACCCTGCTGGGCGCAGTCACCGCACCAGATGCCGCTGAGCACCAGGACCGGCATGTGGCGCACGAAGCCCTGCAGCAGCTGCCGCTGCGAGGGGGTGAGCGAGGCCGAGACGCGGTGCCACGGCTCGGCGCGGGCCGCGTCGGTGGCCAGGTAGCGGTCGTATGGCAGGGCGTTCGCGAAGGTCTCGCGGAGCAGCGTGGCGTCCATGCGGGCCACGATAGTCGATCAGCGATCGGCCACGGAAGGAGCCGGCTCGGGCACGGATCGGCCGTCGCCCGCGCGGGCGTAGCGGCCCACCACGTCCGGGCTGCCCACGGCGTAGGCGAGCCGGGCCGAACTCTCCAGCAGGTCCGCCCGCGTTCGGATGAGCGTGCTGCGCGCGGCGGCCAGGTCCAGTTCGGCCTGAAGCAGCTCGGGCAGGGTGCGCAACCCGTTCACGTAGGCCTCGAACATGGCGTCGTAGCTGTCCTGGCTGGCGGCGAGCAGCGACTGGCCGAAGGTGAACTGCCGCTCCGCCGCGAGCTGCTTGAAGTAGGCCTTCCACACATCGTTGAGCACGTCGAGGCGGATCCGCGCCAGATCGGCGATGGCGGCGTTGCGATCGGCACGCGCCTTGCGGACCGCGTTCACGCGCTCGAAGCCCTCGAACAGCAGCCACGAGCCCCGCAATCCGACGGAGTAGGTGGGCATGCGGACGCGGTAGCTGCTGTCGGCCGGCGCAGGATCGGGCGTGTAGTTGAACCACTCCTGGGCCAGGGCGCCATGCAGGGTGATGGTGGGCAGGAAGTCGGCTTCGGCCTTGCGGATCCGGGCCTCGGCCTCGCGCACCCGCTGGCCCGCCGCCAGCAGATCCGGCCGGTCGGTGCCGCCCGCCGCCATCAGTCGCTCCACCTTGTCCGAGAGCGACGCGGGCACGGGCATGCGCTGCAGTGACACGATCTCCACGGGCACGTCGGCGGGCAGGCCCATCTTCACGGCCAGCATGGAGCGGGCGTCGAAGGTGGTGCTGCGGGCGGCCTCCAACTTGAACCGCGCCTGCTCGAAACGCTGCCGGGCCAGCAGCACATCCGGCATGATGGCCAGCCCGTTGCGCAGCCGGTCCTCCACCGCCTCCATCTGCACGCGCGAGGTCTCGACGCCCTGCTCGGCGGTGGCCTCCAGCGCGATGGCCGCGTCCAGTGCGTAGTAGGCGGTCTGCATCTCGAACACCAGCGTCTGCAGCGCGCGGTTGAAGGTGAGATTGCTGGCCAGCAGGGCCCGGCGTGCCTCCTCGGTGAGCGCGTCGCGGCGACCGAAGTCCACCAGCAACCACGAGAGTTCCAGGCCCAGATCGCCCTGCGGACCCGTGTTGATCAGGCGTCCGGTGGATTGGGCGTAGGCCTCCTGCCAGTAGCCGCCGTAGCCCACCGCGTAGAGCCGGGGCCACCACAGGCTCTCCACCATGGCCCATTCGGCGGCAGCGGCCTTGGCGCGCTCCCATGTGGCGCGCGTGGACGGGTTGTTCTCCAGGGCGAAGTCGATCAGGAAGGCCAGCTCCTTCGGGCCGTCGCCGTAGGGGGCCTTGGCCGGATCCTGCTGCTGCTGCTGCGGTACCGCCGGCTCAGGTGCCGGGTACTGGGCGGCCTGACTCTCCGAGACCAGCGCGTCGAAGGCGCCGTCGTCCCAGAGCGGGCGCTGGCGTTCGCAGGCCACGAGCAGCAGCAGCGAGGTCCCGAGGAGCGGGACCCGCATCCGTGCAACGCGGCCTGGATGCTTGGTGGACATGAACAGGAAGATAGCAATGCCTGCAGGCGCGGTCCTCGGGAGCGGTAGAGTGCGAGCAAGGACGATCGCATGATTCCCGTGTCCAGCACATCGACCGCGGCGGCACCCGGACTCTGGGCGCGCGTGCGGGCGGACCTTCGCCCGGATCCGGAGCGGTGGCGGCACGCTGCGCGCGTGGCCCTGGCCGGCGTGCTGGTGGTGGGGGTGCAGATGACGCAGCGGTACGACATCATCTATCCCGCCATGACCACGTTGCTGGTGGTCACCGAGACCAAGGGTCTCGGCACCGTCACGCGGTTGGTGCTGGCCTTTCTGGGCGCCACGCTGGGCAGCGCGGCCGCGGTGGCCCTGATGGCGCTCTTCCTGCAGCAGCCTTTCCTGCTGCTGCCCGTCATGTGGGCCTACATCATCGCGGTGATGTACTGGATGGGATCCAGCCGCTATCGCGGTGCCTTGTTCTGCACCGGTTACCCGTTCATCGTGATCGTGTACATGTCCTTCTTCGGCAAGGAGCACGCCGAGCACATCGCCATCATGGTCTACAAGTCGGTGATCACCGGACTGGCATGCGGCGGCCTGGTGATGATCCTGCTGTGGCCCGAGCGGCCGGAGCAGGCGCTGCGCGAGCAGATCGTGGCGAGTCTGCGTCATGCCCGCGACACGGTGGCCAGGCTGCTGGCCGCGGTGAGGTCCGGCGAGCCGTTCGACCTTCGGGACTTCGTGGCCGAGCACTGGCGGGCCCGAACGCCGGCCATGATCGGTCGCATCGATCAGGCCCAGACGGACCTGGACCTGGACGAAGCCACGCGTCATCGGCTGGTCTCGCTGGTCACGCTGGATGCACGCGTCGCGGCGGCCTTGGCGCTGGCAGCCGAGGAACTGGCCCGCTCGAGTGCCCCGCCTGGCGCCACGGCATCCCTGGAGCGTCTCGATGCGGCGTTGGCGGGCATGCTGCGCCGCGTGGAGGGAGAGGCGGCGTGCGAGGGTGCGCGCGAGCCCCCCGCCCAGGCGCCCGTCTGGCTGGAGCCGCTGGACGCCGTGACGCGCGAGCTGGAGGCTGTGCGGCCCGCGGCGGATGCCCTGGCGGACCTGGAGCGGCGACCTGATTTCGGCTCGCTCCTTTGGCGGAACCTGCGGCATTGCCTGCCGAGGATCTTCCGGAAGCCGCTCTGGCCCGTGGATCTGCCGCAGTTGCAGCACGCGGTGAAGTGCTCGAGCACCATCATGATCTGTGCGCTGTTCTGCATCGCGATCGCCTGGGCCCAGGGCATCGGATGCGTGGAGACGGTGATGCTCGTGGTGCAGGCCACCCTGGGCGGCACGCTGCTCATCGGGATCCTGCGCCTGGTGGGGGTGGTGGGGGGCTACGCCCTCGCGATCATGCTGGTCATCTGGGTCATGCCCATCATCACCACGCTGCCGGGACTGTTGGCGGTGTTCGCCGTGGCCCTGTTCGTGGTCGGCTACGCCATGCACGGCTCGCCGCGCGTCTGCGTGCCCGCGATGCAGGTGATGATCGTCGTGGACTTCGCGATCCTGCAGCGAACCGGCCCCGATATCAGCCTGCTGCCGGCCATGAACTTCTCGCTAGCGGTGGCCATGGGCGTGGTGGTCACCTTCATCGTGTACCGGCTGCTCTGGCCCGTGCATGCCGGCGAGGCGCTGCGGCCGCTGCTGGGGTCCATGCTGCTCGACACGGCATCCCTGCTTCGGCAGGCGTGCGAAGGCCGGGTGGATTCGGCACGCGTCGATCGCGCCCAGCTTCGGCTGGCGGACCAGGTCGCGGAGTTCCTGCAGCATCATGCCCATGCGCAGCTGGAGGCCCGGCACCCGATGGACCGCTGCGAGCTGGAACTGCGACTGCTGGAACAGGTGGAACGGCTCTGCAATGACTGCGCGGTGATCCTGGCGTCCCGGATCGCCCGGACGGCGGATGTGCGGGACGATGCGGTTCCGCTGCGCCGCGCGGCGGATCGGCTGGCGTGGCTGGCGGAGGTGGTGTGCGATCGTGCACCGCGGCAGGAGCCGGTCCCCGGTGGCGATCCGGCTGCCGTGCCCGCATGGGCCGATCGGCTGGAGCGATTGGCGGATCGCGTGGGCGCGGCCCGCGACACCTCCCGGCGGCTGGCCGAAGCGCCGGACCCCGTGCCGGCGCTTCTGGGCATGGCCTGACGACTCAGTCCGGTGTGCCACGGCCCGGAGAGAAGGGCGTGGGCTCAGGCGGCGTTGCCAGCGTGTCGAGCCAGCGTTCCAGCGCATCGGGCATGAGCGGCTTGAGGATGCCCGGCACCTGTCGCCGCGTGCGGGTCTGCACGATGGCCGTGGCCGTCTGCCCCATCCGATAGGGCATGCGCTCGGGATCGGGCGAGGCGTCCATCACGATTCGCACCGGAAAACGCTGCGCCAGTCGCACCCAGTCCAGCGTGGGGGAGACCGTGGGCAGCACCCCCTGGCTTCCCTGGTTGGGGTCGTAGAGCGCCCACCCCACACCCTGCACCGTTCCCGTGAAGCGGGCCAGGGGATAGGCCATCAGGTAGATCTCCACGGCCATGCCCGGCTCGATGCCGCGCAGGTCGGTCTCCTGGTAGTTGGCCAGCAGGTACCAGTTGCTGGTGTCCACCAGCGCGAACAGTTCCTGTCCCATCTGGGCGTACTGCCCCACCGAGATGTTGAAGTTGGTCACGTAGCCGTCCACTGGAGAACGCACCTCGCAGTAGCCCACGTTCAACTGGGCCTCCACCACGGCGGCCTCCGCCTTGGCGCGGCGCACGTTGATGTCTCCGATCTGGCCCAGGTTGGCGCGTGCCTGGGCCACGGCGGCCTGGGCCTGCCGCACCTCCGCCTCGCTGCGGGCCACGTTGCGCTGGGCCGCCTCGATCTCGTCAGGCGTGACGAACTGCCGCTTGAGCAGCGGCTCCACGCGGGCCAGGTACTGGACGTTGTACCGGGCCACGGCCTCGGCGGCGGCCACGTCGGCCTCGGCGCGGCGGATCGCGTCCTGCAGTGCCTCGATCTCCAGGTCCACGTAGCCCAGATTGGCCACGGCCAGATCCAGCGCGGCCTGGTAGGGCCTGACGTCGACCCGGAACAGCAGGTCGCCCACCTGCACCCGCTGGTTGTCCACCACGTTCAGTTCCGTCACGTAACCGGCCACGTTGGCGGCGATGCCCACGATGTTGGCCCGCATGTAGGCATCGTCCGTGCGAGGACGGATGTCCAGTTCCCACCAGGTCAGGAACGAGAGTCCCAGCGCCAGCGTCACCATGCTCACGCCGAAGGCGCGCCCAGCGACACGCTGCACGCGCGTTCCCTGGGGTGCCCCCTTCATCGGTGAAAGAACCCCAGCCACAGCCCCAGCGTGCAGGCCAGGTACGTGCAGAAGTAGACGGGCACCTTCGGGCCCACGAACGGCTCCATGCCAAGCCGCAGCACCAGCCAGCGGATGCCACCGAGCATGAACCCGCCTCCGATCATGCAGAGCAGCCACGCGGGGAAGAAGGCGCCGTCGATCGAGAGAATGGGATCGCAGCCAGCCAGCAGGATCAGTGGCGCGATCCGCATGGCACGGATCGGTGGGGAGCGGCGTGCCTGGCCCGACATGGGCCGCAGTCTACTGCGATCGATCAGGGCCTCTTCAACTGATCGCGGAGCTCTCGCAGCAGGTCGAACGCCTGCATGGGCGTGATCGCGTTCAGGTCGATCTGGCGCAACGCGTCCACCACGGGATGCGGCAGGTACTCCGTGAAAAGGTCCAGCTGGCGGGGCACCGAGGCCGCCCTCACGGGCGGTGGGCTGGTCATCGTGTCGGGGGCGTGCACCGCAAGGCTCTCCAGAATCTCCTCCGCGCGGCTCACGGCCTCGCGCGGCAGGCCCGCCAGCTTCGCCACATGGATGCCGTAGCTGCGATCGGCGCGCCCCGCCTCGATGCGGTGCAGGAACACGATGCCGTCCTCCCACTCGCGCACCGTGACGTGCAGGTTGCGCACGCGCGGCAGGCGGTCGGAGAGCGAGGTGATCTCGTGGTAGTGGGTGGCGAACAGCGTTCGGCAGCCGCGCGAGGCCAGCTGCTCCGCGATGCTCCATGCCAGGCTCAGGCCATCCAGCGTGCTGGTGCCGCGGCCGATCTCGTCCATCACCACCAGGCTGCGTTCCGTGGCCTGGTGCAGGATGCGCGCGGTCTCCAGCATCTCCACCATGAAGGTGCTCTGCCCAAGGTGCAGTTCGTCGCCCGAGCCCACGCGCGTGAACACGCGGTCAACCAGTCCCACCGTGGCGGACTCGGCGGGCACGAACGCTCCGGCATGGGCCAGGATCGCGATCAGCGCGTTCTGGCGGATGTAGGTGCTCTTGCCGGCCATGTTGGGGCCGGTGATCAGGGCCAGGGTGGCGGCCCCCTCGGAGTCGGCCGGCCCCAGGCTGCAATCGTTGGCCACGAACCGGCGACCGAGCGTGCGTTCCAGCACCGGGTGCCGGCCGCCGGTCACATGAAGCACCGTGGCCTCGGTCATCTCGGGGCGCACATGCCCCAGGGCACGCGCCGTGGCCGCGAAGGCGGTCAGCGTGTCGAGTTCCGCCACGGCTTCGGCCAGCGCCTGCAAAGGCGCAAGCATGGAGGCCACGCGCGAGCAGAGTTCCGCGAAGAGCCGCTGTTCGCGATCGATCGCACGACGTTCCGCGCCAAGCACCTTCACCTCGAACTCGCGCAGCTCGGGCGTGACGCAGCGCTCGGCGTTCTTCACGGTCTGCCTTCGGGCGAAATCCGCGGGAATGCGACCGGCGTGGGTGTGGGTCACCTCGATGTAGTAGCCGAACACGCGGTTGTAGCCCACCTTCAGGCTGGGAATGCCGGTTCGCTCGATCAGGCCCTGCTGGTAGGTGCCCAGCCAGCTGTCGGCATCGCGCTGCAGCAGGCGTGCCTCGTCGAGTTCGGCGTCGAAGCCGTCGCGGAACAGGCCGCCCTCACGCATATGCGATGGCGGCTCGTCCACGCAGGCGTCGGCGATGGTGCGGCCGAGCCCGTCCAGCGTGGCGCACACCATTCGCAAGCGGTCGCGATCGGCATCGAACGCGGCGTCCTCGGGCAGGGCCTGCATCAGCAGCGAGGCGTGGGTGATGGAGCGAGCCAGCGCGGGAAGATCGCGCGGCGTCGCGCGACCCAGGCTGGTGCGTGCGGCGATGCGAGCCACATCCTGCACCCCATCGAGCGCCGCCAGCGTGTCCGCGCGGCCCAGGTCGCTGGCCAGCAGGGCCGCCACGCGTTCATGGCGCGTGCGGATGGTGTCCAGGTCCCGCGACGGCCGCACCAGCCACTGGCGGATCAGCCGACGACCCATCGGCGTGCGCGGTGGCTCCAGGGCGTGCAGAAGCGTGCCCTCGGTGCCGCCGCTTCGGTAGGTGCGTTCGATCTCCAGCGCCTTCAGGCACGCCGCGTCCACCTGCACGCATGCCTCGCGGTGGACCGGTCGCGGAGGCTGCAGGTGGTGAAGGCCCGGGGCACCGGCTGTCGAGGCCTGCGTGTCGAGCAGGTAGCGCAGCAGCGCACCCGACGCGCCGGCGGCGGCACCGTCATCCGCAAGCCCATACCCCTGAAGGCTGGCCACGCCAAAATGCTTTCGCAGCAGGTCGCCGCCGTCGCGTGGCGCAAAGGTCCACGCCGCGCGCTCCAGGCGCAAGGCGGCCATCGAGGCGAGTGTGGCCGGGATCTCGGTGCCCTCGGGCAGCAGCAGTTCGGCCGGGGCCAGACGGGCCACCTCATCAAGCAGTTCCGGTCCGTGGTGTTCGATGCAGGCGAACATTCCCGTGCTCAGTTCGGCCCAGGCCAGCGCGCCCGGCACATCGCCCGAGGCCGGCAGCAGGGCCGCCACCAGATTGCTGGCGCCCGACTCCAGCAGCGAGTCGTCCACCAGCGTGCCCGGCGTGACCACGCGCGTGACGGCGCGCTCGACCACGCCCTTCGCTTCCTTCGGGTCCTGCACCTGCTCGCACACGGCCACGCGGAAGCCCTGTTCCACCAGTCGCCGCAGGTAACCCTCGGCGGCGTGAAAGGGCACGCCCGCCATCGGCACGCCCTTGGTGCGCTCGGTCAGCGTGATGCCGAGCGCCTTGTGCGCGGTGACGGCGTCGTCGTCGAAGAGCTCGTAGAA
>JBJOGW010000078.1:0-12807 GCA_046048055.1 Planctomycetota bacterium | reverse complement strand
GGATGCGTTGCTGGCACTGGCCTCGGAGAGCGACTGGCGCGAAGCCTTGGCTGCGATGCGTGCGGACCGAGACGCCTCGTCCGCCAAGGCCGCCGATGCCTTCTCGGCCGCCATGGAGGCGCTCGGATCCTCGAGTGACCGCTCCATGGAGCTGGTCCGGGAGCGTGCCGAAGGCGTGCGCCGAACGCTGGCCGGCCCCGCCAGGCCCGACGAGGCCATGACCGACGGGGGCGGCGAGATGCCGCCTGCGGAGGAGCCAGTTCCCGAGGACATGCCGACGGATCCCTCGCAGGACATGCCGGCCGAGGAGCCGGCAACCGAGCCCGGCACGGATCCGGCAGCGGATCCCGCGACCGAGCCGTCGGAACCCGCTCCCGGCCTCCGCTGATTCAGTTGCCGGCCGTCTCGGCGGGCGCGATCAACCGCGCGTTGCGCTGCCATCCTTCCAGCGGCATGCGCTGCAGCACCTCCGAGTGCGCGTGCTGCCTCCACTGTTCCGCAGTCCATGACTCCACTTCCCGGAGCGGCAAGCCGCTGACCCGGGGGGCATACTCCGGACGCACCGGCATGCGTCGGGATCGGAGCGTCCATTGGGAGTGCGGGCAGGCCTCGATGCAGGCATCGCACCCGAACAGCCAGTCGTCCGTTCGTTGGCGGAACCACTCCGCGGGCTCGCCCTGGTGCTCGATGGTCAGGTAGCTGATGCAGCGCTCCGCCTTCACCTTCCACGGCTCGATCGCCTGGGTGGGACAGGCGTCGATGCAGCGCGTGCAGGTCCCGCACGGATCGCCCGCCTGCGGCGCATCGGGCTCCAGCGGCACCGTGGTGATCATGGCGCCCAGCACCAGCCAGCTTCCGAGACCGCCCCGTCCGATCAGCAGCGTGTGCTTGCCGATGCGGCCAAGCCCCGCTCGCACCGCGTGGTCGCGCTCCGCCAGGGGCGCGGTGTCCACGCACACGCGAAAGCGCTCGCCGGGAAAGCGGTCGCGCCACTCGGTGGCCAGGGGTTCGAGGCGGTCGCGGATCACGCGGTGGTAGTCGTCTCCGCGCGCATAGCGGGCGATGCGACCCCACCCGGTGCCGTGCGCCGGACGCGGGTCCGGACGTCCGTCGGCGTAGCGGTCCGCCACGCACACCACGGCGCGCGCTCCCGGCACCATCACGCAGGGATCCAGTCGCTGGGCCAGGTGTTCCTGCAGGTACGCCATCTCGCCATGGTGCCCCGCTCGAAGCCACGCTCGGAACGCATCCGGACGATCCACCGGCCCGGCCGGCGCCACCCCGACCAACGCGAATCCCGCCCGGTGCAGGCGATCCAGGATCTCCCGCCGCAACGCCGCCGGGTCCGCGTGGCTCACCGCAGGCCCACCAGTCGTGCCAGAGGCGCCACCGGCAAGTCCGGCTCCACGCCGCCGTGGCCGCAGATCGCCGCGGCCGCCGCATAGCCGCTGCGCACGGCACCTTCCATGGTCGCGGGCCAACCGGTGTCGCACCAGTCGCCCGCCAGAAAGAGGTTGTCCACGCCTCCGAGCGCACCGGCCCTGGCACCCGGTCGAAGCGACGCAAAGCCCGGCTCGGCCGCGAAGGTGGCCCGCTTCTCCTTGACGCTGCGCACCTCCACGGGCTCCAGCCCCACGGCCCGAGCGCAGGCCCAGGCCACGTCCGCATGCACGCGACGGGCGATCTCGCCCTCGTTCAGGTCCATCCAGTCGTCGGCCGCCGAGATCACCGCGTGCACGTGCTGGCGTCCCGCGGCGTCCACGCCCTTGTCGAAGAGCCACTGCGTGGCGCGCGCCGGTAGCACAAGGTGAGGCGTCTCCAGCACCCGCTGCGGATAGGTCAGGTGCACGCCCAGGATCGGGCTGGTGCGGATGCCATCGAGCCCCTGCAGGCGCGCGTCGGCCTGCACCAGTGCCGGCGTGCACAGCCTGGAGAGACGGTCGAAGGGCACGCTGCTCACCACGGCGGCGGCTTCCTCCAGGCCATCGTCGGTGACCACCCCGCTCACGCGACGGCCATCGAACGCGATCGACTGCGCGCTCACGCCAAGCCGGATCTGGCCGCCTGTCCGGGCCAGCAGCGACTCGGCCGGGTCGTAGAGCTCCAGCAGCGGCACCTGGCTCAGTCCCACGGCGCTGGCGAAGCCATGCCCCAGGAAGCCCTCCTGGAAGACCTGCATGGCGAACGGCGCGTCCACGCGGCTGCACGGGAGGTTGCAGGCGCTGACCACCACGGGCTCCCAGAACAGTCGGACCACCGGATCGGGTTGCGCCAACTCCTGCAGGAAGTCGCCGAAGGTGCGACCTCGCCACGCGAGCCTGCCGGCACGGCCCATCCGGAGCAGCCGCCACATGGCACGGCCGATCGCGAGCTTCTGTCGCGTGTCCAGCAGCCGCATGCGCAGGAAGGAACCGCTGAAGTGGCCCGGAGCAGGCAGCCACCCGGGACGCAACCGGTCGGGGGCGTGCGGCGGATTGGCCCACCAGGTGGCGTGGTGCCAGGTGATGCGATCGAGCACGCCCAGGCGCCGGTAGAGGTCGAGCAGGTTGGTGCAGCACCCCATCACCACGTGCTGGCAGTTGTCGAGCACGTGGCCGGTGCGCGGGTCCACGAAGCTGGTGGCCCGGCCACCCAGCTTGCGCCGCGTCTCGATGACCACGGGCACGTGACCAGCCTCGGCCAGTCGAAGGGCCGCCGCGATGCCGGCAAGCCCTCCACCGATCACCACCACGCGCTTCAACGGGTTCCTCCGACGGCCGGAAGTCGCGTGGCCCGCCAGGCGATCCAGGCCTTGCGCAGCGCGGAGAGCCGGGCCCGCCCATGCACGCACAGCTCGGGCCGTGTCGCCAGCCGGTCCAGGATGCCGCCGTAGATGCGGGTCATGGCCCACAGCGTGGGAAGACAGGCTGGATCGATCATGCCGTCGAGCGGCTCGCTGCGCACGTAGTGGGCACGGGCTCGCTCCACCTGCGCCAGGATGAACTCCCGGCAACGGTCCGCGGGCACCCAGGCGCGCACATCCTCGGGACGCAGCTCGATCGCCGCGTACTCGCGCAGCGGCAGGTAGCAGCGGCCGGCGTCCAGATCCTCGCGCAGGTCGCGCAGGATGTTGGTGAGCTGGAAGGCGATGCCGCGGTCCACCGCCAGACGAGGCGCGTCCGCATCGCGAAAGCCCCACACGCGGATGCACACCAGCCCCACGGTGCCCGCCACGCGGTAGCAGAACTGCCGCAGTTCCTCCCACGACTCGAACCGCGCCGGCTCGAGGTCGCCCACCTGCCCTGCCAGCATGTCATGGAACTCCTGCGGCTTCAGGTCGAACCGCCGGGCCGCCTCGGCCAGGGCCATCATCTCGGGCCGATCCGGATCCGGCTCGCCACGAAGGGCCGCGTCGGTGCAGGCGCGGAACTCCGCGAGTCGCCTCTGTCGCTCGGCACGATCGGGGCCGGCCTCGTCGGCCATGTCGTCGGCGGCACGCATCCAGGCGTACACGGCGTACATGGCCCAACGTCGATCGGCCGGGGTAAGCCGGAGCCCGTAGTGGAAATTGCGGGCCCGCTCGCGCGTGACGCGCTCGCAGTGGTCCACGGCGGCCCGCAGTTCAGGGCTCATGATCGTGCCATCCTGGCCCGCCACCAGGCACCGGCCACCAGCAGCATCTTCTCGGCGCGGCCCAGCCGCGGACGACGGATGCACGTCTCGAAGTCGCCGCCCTGGATCTGGCCCAGGATGCCGCGACCGCCACGCAGGAACAGCTCGACGACCGGACGGGAGGAGGGTCGCAGCCGGTCCAGCAGCGGCTGGCCACGGTCGAATCGCTCCGCCACATCCGCGCACAGATCGCGAAGGATCCGCCGGTAGGCCGGCAGGAAGTCATGGTCCGGAGCCCATCCCCGCTCGGCCGTGCATCGCAGGCGCGCCTCGAAGTCGGCGATGTCCGCCGTGCACGAGGCGGGAATGTAGAGACGATCTCGCTCCAGCAGGTCTCGACGGACATCCTGCCAGTGGTTCACCAGCTGCAAGGCGGTGCAGATCGCGTCGGACTGCGCCAGGGCCTCGGCATCGCGCGGCTCGTCCAGCGTCATGAGCACCAGCCGTCCCACCGGGTCGGCGCTCAGGGCGCAACTCTGCAGCAGTTCCTCCATGGTGGCCCACCGCGCCTTGCGGTTGTCCCACTCGAAGGCCTGAATCAGCCGATCGAACGGCTCCATGGGCAGGTCGTGGGCATGGATCGTGGGCTGCAGCGCCGTGAAGACCGGGTGCCGGGCCTCTCCCGCAAAGCATGCCTGCAGCTCGCGACGCCACCAGGCCAGCAGTTCCAGCGCCCGGGTCGCGTCGCCGGTCTCATCGCCCAGGTCGTCGGCCCATCGGCAGAAGGCGTAGATGGCCGCAAAGTCCCCGCGCACCGCCTCCGGAAGCAGGGCCGAGAGCACGGGGAAATTCTCGTGATGGTCGCGCGCCAGCCGCTCGCACCAGGCGCGGGCCTGCGCGGTGTCCATGCGTTCGCACCGATCCGGTCCCAGCCGATCCAGCATCCGCGTGATCGGCGCCTCGATGGCGCTCATCCGGCCGTGCCTCCCCCGTGCCGTCGCCGCCGACGCGCCGGCGGAATGCCCATCTGCTCCCGGTACTTGACCACCGTGCGCCGCGCGATGGTCACCCCCCTGGACTTGAGCCGGGCGGCCAGCGCCTCGTCGGAAAGCGGATGGGCCTTGTCCTCGGCCTCCACTTCCTCCTGCAGCATGGTCCGCACCGCCTCCCAGCTCACGCTGGTGCCGTCCTCGGTCTCGGTGCCTCCGGTGAAGAAGCGACGCAGTTCCACCAGGCCGCGCGGCGTCTGCAGCCACTTGCCGCTCACGGCGCGGCTGACCGTGGCCACGTGCACCCCCAGTGCCTCGGCCACGTCAGCCATGGGCAACGGCCGCAGGTGACCTGGGCCCTGATCGAACCAGTCCCGCTGGCGATCCAGCACCACCTCGACCACGCGCAGCAGCGTGGTGCGGCGCTGGGTGATGGCATCGATGAGCCAGGTGGCCGCCCGCATGCCCTCCTGCAGGAAGACGCGGGTGGCCGGATCCACGCCGGACCGCTCGGCCATGGCGGCATAGGTGGGACTCACCCGCAGCGGCGGCACGGGACCATCGCACAGGGCGGCCACGTAGCGATCGCCCTCGGCGTCGTACTCCACCATGGCGTCGGGAATCACGATCGCGGGCTCGTCATCCACCAGATCACGGCCGGGCGAGGTGGTCAGCCGGCGAAGCCGCTCCTTGGCCGCCTCCACGCGCTGCAGCGGGAGACCGCTGCGCTGCGCGATGCGCGGCAGGCGGTTCTCGAGCAGGTCCTCGTAGTGGTCCCGCACCATGGCGATGGCGTCACCGATGGCCTCGCGATCCGCGGCCGAGGGAGGCTCGCTCCAGCGGTGCGGATCCAGCCGCGACTCCAGCTGCAACTGCAGGCTCTCGCGGATGTCGCGGGCCGCCACGCCCGCCGGCTCCAGCCACAACTGCACCTGGGGCAGCGCGGTGGCCAGTTCGGCCTCGGTGAACGGTCCACCGTCGGCCGACCCGCTCTGCGCCGCCATGGCGGCCAGGTCGGCGGACAGCAGGCCATCATCGTCGATGAACTCCACCAGCAGGCGACCCGCGGCCAGCACACGCTCGGGCACCTCGGCCATCTCCCACTGCCGCTTGAGTTGCGCGCCCAGGCGCTCGCGCCGTGCCGGGGCGCCCGCCAGCATCTCCATCTTGGCCGTGCCGTCGTCATCACCTCGGCGCGAGGGTCGATGCCACGGGCTGTCCTCCAGCTCCCGCTCGAAGGCCCGGGCTCGCTCGAAGTCCTCGCCGCGCTCGCCCACGGTCAGGGGTCGCTCCACCGGCTCGTCCTCGGGCGGATCCTCGCTCGACACCGTTGGCGGCTCGCCGGACTGCGGCTCCACCTGCTCCAGCGTCACGTTGCGCTCAAGTTCCTGCTCGACCCGCTCCTGCAACTGCGCCAGCGGCATCTGCAGCACCTCCATGCTCTGGATCATGCGCGGCGCCAGCCGCAGCGACTGGCCGGTGCGCAACTTCTGGGAGGTCTCGAATCGCACGCGCAGATGGTACGGGCAGCGGAACCGCGGCCTCAGTCCACCTGACGGCGACCGGCGATCGCCTCGGCGATGGCGCCGCGATGCGCCAGCTCGATCTGGCTGCCCACGGGCAGTCCGCGGGCCAGCCGCGACACACCCACGCCCAGTCCCTTGAGCTGGTCCGCCAGGTACAGGCCGGTGCTGTCGCCCTCAAGGTCGGGATTGGTGGCCAGGATGACCTCGCGCACGGCCTCCCCGCGCGCATTGCGCGCAGGATCTCGCACACGCGCCAGCAGTTCGCGCACCGTGAGCGTCTCCGGGCCCACGCCATCGAGCGGCTCCAGCCGGCCCATCAGGCAGTGATACAGGCCACGGTGCGCGCCGCTGCGCTCCAGCGCCCACAGATCCTTGGGCTGCTCCACCACCATGATCAATCCGGCGTCCCGGCGCGGGTCCGCGCACAGGGCGCAGGGGTCATGATCCGTCAGGTTGAAGCACACGCTGCAGTGCCGGACCTGGGTCTTGACCTGGCGGATCGCCTCCGCGAACCGCTCGGCATCGGCCTTGGAGCCCTTGAGCAGGTGAAAGGCCAGCCGCTCCGCCGTGCGACGGCCGACGCCAGGCAGGCTGGCGAAGGCGTCGACCAGCCGCTGCACGGGCTCGGGATGCGAGCCGCCTGTGGGGCCAGCCAAGGCCGGACGCTTGGGTGCGGGCATGGGCCGGATCCTAGGTCGGGGCTTCCTCGGACGCGTCCGAGGTCGTCGCGGGCACGGCCCGCGGCTCCACCTTGAGCACGATGGCGTCGAAGGTGTCCATCGCCTCGCGCACCAGTGGATGCGCGGTCACCGAGGCATCCAGACCGTGGGTGGGCGCAGCCGTCTCGGCCGTCGTCGACCGCGGCAACGCCTCCACCTCGACGCGCCACACCGGCCCGAGGACTCGTCGGACCAGGTCCAGGATCGGGTCCAGTCGCCGTGCGGCGAAGGCGCCGCCCGATCCGGCGTCTTCCGCCAGCCGCAACCGCAACGTGTTGTCCACAAGGCCCGCGGGCCGAAACGCCTCGACGATCGCCGCGTCGCGAGGCGCCGAGGCGACGGCGGTGATGCGGGCCCATGCCTCGGCGGCATCGCGCACAACCGGCGCGGGCACCGGCCCGGGCTCCGGTGGCACGGCCTGCTTCAGCGGCTCAGGGACCTTTTTTTTTTCTTCGGCCGGCGTTGGACCTGCCAAGGGCTCGAACCCGCGATGCAGGCAGACGCGGGCCACCGTGGCGTCAAGCACGGTGCGTGGAGAAGCCGAGCCGCGAACGGCCCGCATGCCCGCCTCGCACACCGCGATCAGGTGCACCAGTTCCTCGCTGCCGAAGGCCTCTGCCTGGCTGGCCGCCTCGACACGGGCCTCGTCGGACAGGTCCACCAGGTCGGTGGCCTCTCCGCAGGTCCGCAGCACCATCAGGTCCCGAAAGCGGGCGGCCAGAAGTTCCAGCGCCTGCTCCACCGGGGATCCGCTCTCCAGCAGGCGGGCCGCCGCACGCAGGCCCTCGGCCGCGTTGCCCTTGGCCGCGGCCGCGCTGATGGCGTTCACCAGGGCCGCATCCGGCAGGCCAAGCGTGGCCTCCGCCAGCGGCATGGTGATGGCGCCGCTGGCCGCGGCGATGAGGCGGTCGAGCAGGCTCAGCGCGTCACGCATGCTGCCGTTGCCCAGCCTGGCCACCAGATGCACGGCCGCATCCTCGGCCTGCACGCCCTCCTGTTGCAGCACCGCCTTCAGGTGCTCCACGATGCGGGCCGTGGCGATGGGCCTGAAGTCGAATCGCTGGCACCGGCTCTGGATGGTGGCGGGCACCTTGTGCGGCTCGGTGGTGCACAGGATGAACTTCACGTGCGCGGGCGGCTCCTCCATGGTCTTCAACAGCGCGTTGAAGGCCGGGGTGGTGAGCATGTGCACCTCGTCGATGATGTAGATGCGGTACGGACTGCGCGCCGGCGCGATGCCCGCCTTGCCGATCAGGTCGCGGGCATCGTCCACGCCGCGGTTGCTGGCACCGTCGATCTCGATCACGTCCAGGTCCTCGCCGCGCAGGATGCTGTCCCCCACCGCCTGGGACTGCTGCAGGTCCTTGGGCGCGTTCAGGGCCCGGGCGAACACGCGCGCCATGCTGGTCTTGCCCACGCCGCGGGTGCCGCAGAACAGGTAGGCGTGCGCGGTGCGGCCGAGGGCGATGGCGTTCTGGAGCGTGCGGGCGATGGACTCCTGGCCGATCAGCTCGTCGAAACTCCGGCTTCGGTAGCGGCGAGCCAGCACCGTGTAGCCCGCGGGGGTGGCGGGCGCGTCGGCGCCCGCGATCAGGAAGCCCTCGGCAGGCGATTCGGCGGGAGGAATGTCCTTGCTCTTGCGGGCCACGCGCTCTCCTTGCAACACCGACGCCGCGGAGGACGGCCAGGCTGGCGCCGGCATGGGCGACGCCGCTTATGGCTGCTGCGGTCAAGCCCTGACCAGGTTCACGGGCCGTCCACCCGACGGGCCCGACCGTCCTCCGACAGCGTCGGAAGATCCATGCTAGCCGGGAACGGGCCGCCGTACACTTTCAGGCCATGGACGCATCGCCACGCCACGGCGAGCCCGCGCCGGAACCCACGCCGGAGCCGGTGGCGGCCTCGGTCTCCATGCCGCCGCCCCCAAGCCCCAAGGCCCGAGCCGGACGCCTGCTCATGCTGGTGATCCGATCGATCTTCATGATCCTGCTGGTCACGGTCACGCTGCTGACCGTCAGCAGCACCAAGACCACGGCCGACTTCGGATTCAGCACCGTGCTGGGGCTGGCGATCGCCGCCACGGCGGTGGGCCTGCTCGTGGTGGCCATCGACGCCATGACGCCGAACAAGCGACTGGCCGGTGTGGTGGGCGTGTACCTGGGCGTGTGCCTGGGGCTGGTGGGCGCCGTCGCCTTTGGCGCGCTGCTGGACACGGTGGCCAAGGCCTGGGAACTGCAGGAGGCTGCGGGCGTGTACCTGACGCTGGCCAAGGCCGTGATCGGCCTGGTGTTCTGCTACATGAGTGTGAGCGTGGTCCTGACCACCAAGGATGACCTTCGCCTGGTGATCCCGTACGTGGAGTTCGCCCGCTCGCAGCGCGGCACACGCCCGTGGCTGCTGGACACCAGCGTGCTTGTGGACGGGCGCATCGAGGCCTTGACCAACACGGGTTTCGTGGACGCACCGCTGGTGGTGCCGCAGTTCGTGGTGGACGAGCTGCAGAAGTTGGCGGACAGCGGGGACCGCCTGAAGCGCCAGCGTGGCCGCCGCGGGCTGGAACTGCTGGCCACGTTGCGCGAGAGCCCATGGGCGGACCTGGCCCTGCAGGACTTCCGCGTGAGCGGCGTGAGCGTGGACCGCATGCTGGTGGAGGCGGCCCGGTCGGAGGGGCTGCGACTTCTGACGCTCGATGCCAATCTGGAGGCGGTCGCCCGCCTTCAGGGCGTGATGGCCGTGAACATGCGCGACCTGGCCGCAAGCCTTCGGCCCTCGCTCGCCGCGGGCGAGACCGCGCAGGTCACCATCACCAAGCGGGGCGAAGGCGAGCGTCAGGGCGTTGGCTACCTGCCCGACGGGACCATGGTGGTGGTGGAGGACGCGCACTCCCGAATCGGCTCCACGCTGCAGGTCACGGTGACCAATGCCGTGAGCACGGCGGCAGGCCGTCTGCTCTTTGCCCGGATCGAGGGGGAGGCTCCCGCCACGGCGGCGAGCATGGCCGACGCCGCCACCAGGCAGACCCGACACACCGGACGCCCCGGTCGCTCGTTTCCCGCCTGATTGCACCGGCGCCCGTCACGCCGCGTTGCGCACGCTCAGCACCGCCTCGGCCAGGGCACGCACGCTCGCGGAAGACGCCTCGACCGACGGATCCCGCAACGCTGCCTCGATCTTGGCCAGGCAGTCCGAGGGCATGCTCTTGAGCAGCCGCTCGGCGGCCCACGGTTCCATGTTCAGCAGCAACTGGGCCACCTCGTGGGCACTGCCACCCCGCTCCAGCCGCTCCACCAGGGCGATGCCAACCAGCGCGGTGCGATCGGCCACGCTGCGGTGCAGCGCCAGGCTCACGTGGCTGGGAATGGCCTGCGGCGGCGGAAGCACCGCTCCCGACGACGGCTCGACCACCGGCTCCGCCGGTGTGCGCGATCGCCACCATACCCACGCCATCGCTCCAGCGACCAGCGCGGTGAACGCCCCCAGCAGCACGTGCTCACGACTGATCGCCGAGGGCGGCGGCACCACATCGCCCGCCGCCCTTGCAAGCACGGGCGCGGGTTGCGCCGCGGCGCGGTCCGCAGCCTCCTGCAGCGCACCGCGCCCGTCCTCGCCTGCCGCCAGATCCATGCCCGTGGCCCGGGCCCGGATCCCGGTGCCCTCGTCGATCACCACCACATCCTGCGGCTGCAGGCCGTGCACGGCCGCGGCGAGCAGCGAGCCCGTGGCGTCCACCAGCGAGATCGGCACCACCCCGTGTCGCATGGCGATGGTGGCCACGGCGGTGATGTGCCCGCTTCGACCGTCGGCCGCACGGGCCAGGATGGTGACCTCGCGCACGTCGGGACGACGGCGGATCACGTCCTCCACCCGTCCCACCGACGAACGCATGCGTCGCTCCCGGGACTGCTCCTCGGTCAGGAATGGATTGTCGGCACTGCTGAACCAGGAGTCCGAGGTCGAGCCACGCGTCAGGGCGGCCTGCTCGGCGGACGGATCGGGAACGCGTCGATCACGCAGCGACGGTGCGGCCACCATCATGGCCAGCGGAAGGGCGGCGCACGCGGCGGCGGCGACCCATGCCATGGGAGCTGCCCGGACGGCGGCGAACAGGTTCGTGACTGGATTGGGACTCACTGGGCCTCCATGCCCCTGAAGCGTGCGAGTCCCTGTTGTCGGTCCGAGGACCTCCAAACGTGCACTTTCCCGGTGCCGCTCAGGTCGCCGGGCCGGGCGTTTGCACCACGCTGGTGAGCGAGATGGCCTCGGGCACCCCTTCGCCACGGCGATTGAGCAGCGTGGGAATGGCCACCACCGGCGAGAGCATCAGCAGTCCCTTCAGGATGTTGCGCAGCAGGTGGCGCCACCAGGCCGCCCGGATACCGTCCCGACGCACCACACGCCCGCCCAGGAGCCACTTGCCCAGGGAACGCCCGCCGACCGACTCCTCCAGGAATCCGAACACGACGGTCCCGCATGTCATGGCCGCAAAGGCAAGTGACCGCGAGACATCCAGCGTCCACACCGGTGGCGTGAGCAGATCCGTCACGGAGGCGTCCAGCGCCACGCCGGCCGCCAGCCCCAGGGGTGCCGCATCGATCGCAAGAGCCACCGCACGACGCTGCAGGGGCATGGGCGTGACGTCGGCCTCGGGGATCACCCCAAGACCCGCAAAGATGCTTCGCAGCATGAAAGCCAGCAGCAACGCTCCGATGGACAGCACGCCCAGCAGCGGCACATGGAACCAGCGCGCCGCGGCGGACGCCTGGGGCGGCACGTCGCTCCACTCCTCGAAGCCGGCCGCGCCCGGCTTCCACACGGCCATGGCCAGCGCCTCGCCCCGAACCTGCCATGCCGCCAAGCCTCCCGCCCATCCAGTGATGGCGGACGCAGGCGGAACCGCCACCTCGGGCACGAACGCCCCAGCCTGCACCGATCCGGCCTGCGACGGCTGCCCCGCCACCAACGCCAGACGCGTCATGCCCGACACGACGCCCGACCACGCAGGCACGCTCCACGGCACCGGATCCCAACGCTGGCCGTTCCATCGCCAGCGCCGCGACGGCTCGCCCTGGGTCAGCAGCCACAGCGATCCCGTGTCATGCGCCAGCGTGACCCGAACCATCCCGGGCAGGTCATCCGGTGGCTCGACCCGTTCCCAGACGCTGCCGCGGAGCCGATGGATGCGGTGCGATTCGCCCTCGATGGCCCAGAGCTGGCCCGCGTGCGCTGCCAGCGCCGGCCCGGACTCCGTGGGCAGGCTGCTGCAGAGCATCACCCCGGGCGGCACCACGAACCAAAGGTCACTCGCGGGATTGCGCGCCACGCGGGCGGTCAGCACCTCGCTGCGGCCCTCGCGTGGCGCAAAGGCGATCCAGAGGCGATCGTCCTCGCAGGCCAGCGACACCGGATGATCGTCGTGACGACCGAGCGTCATGCGCACGGGTCGCTCGTCGTTCATCGCCACGTGATCCACCAGCCATCGGTCCTGCCAGCACCGGACCAGCCATGCGTGTCCACGGCTCGCCGCGGCCAACGCCGGCGCGTGGGGCTCGGAGCCCGTCGAGCCCGCCAGCAGCAACGCCAGGCAGGGCAGCCATCGCAACCACGGAACCAGCGCGACCAGATGATGCATCAGGGTTCCTGCCGATCCAGCACTTCCACGCGCTGCGGCCGCAGGACCGATCGCAGGGCCTCCAGATCGAAGAGCCGCTCCTTGAGCCGCTCCGGAGCGGTGCCGGGGGTATCCCAGAAGACTTCCCACATCGCGTCGCCCCCCATCTCCAGCCGCACCGTGCCTGGCACATCTGGCCACGCACCCGGGGGAAGTCCGGTCACCGGCAAGGACAGTGGGCGAGCCAGGGAACTGGCCGCCAGCACGGAACCGTCGGCGGCAAGCAACTCGACCCGGTCAGGCAGGGACTCGGGCTGGCGAACACGCACACGCGTGGCGTTCCAGCCGCCCACCGGCGCACCGCGACGCCATGA
>JBJOGW010000077.1:0-4525 GCA_046048055.1 Planctomycetota bacterium | reverse complement strand
CCGCGACGAGGTGGTGGCCGCCATGACCGAGGTGCGAAGGTTCTGCGACAGCATCGAAAAGTGGACGCCGGCCGACCTCTGGCCGCTGCCCACCTACGCCGAGATGCTGCTCGGGCGGTAGGGCGGCCGGACCGTTCTCGCTACAATCGGCCCCTTCCGCCGCAGGAGCGGTGGGTTATCCACCAGAGAGCCATCATGACCACCGCCGAACTCACCCCCGAAGTCAAGGTTGAAGACGCAGGCCCTGCCTGCAAGCGCATCACCGTCACCGTGCCCGCGCAGGCCGTGGACGCCCGCATTGCCGCAAGCTTTGGCAACCTGCGTGACCAGGCCCAGCTGCCCGGCTTTCGCAAGGGCAAGGCGCCGCGCCACCTGATCGAGAAGCGCTTCGGCGAGGGCGTGCTGCAGGAGACGCGCGGCCAGCTTCTCTCCGAGAGCTACGCCAAGGCGCTGCAGGACCACAAGCTGCGTCCCGTGGGCGAGCCCACGCTCACCGATCCCGGCAAGGAGCCCACGCTGGAGTCGGGCAAGCCCTTCACGTTCACCGTGGACGTGGAAGTGGCGCCGGACTTCGCCATGCCCTCCACCGAGGGCCTGAAGGTGGTCAAGCCCATCTTCGACATCGCCGACGAGCACGTCGACGCCGAGATCCGCCGTCAGGGCTACCGCTTCGGCACGCCCGAGCGCATCACCGGCCCGTTCCAGCCGCTGGACCGCCTGCTCTGCACCGCCAAGGCGTGGAAGAACGGCGAGGCCGAGCCCTTCTTCAACATGGAGAAGGCGCTGGTGGTGGTGCCCGACACCGTGGACCAGGGCAAGGGCGCCCTGCTGGGGATTCTGGTCGAGGACCTGGGCAAGCACCTCGAGGGCCGCAAGGTGGGCGACACCATCGAGATCACCGCCAAGGCCCCGGAGAACCATGAACGCGAGGACCTGCGCGGGGCGTCGATCCGCTTTGAGCTGAAGGTGGACGACTCCGACCGCATCAGCCCGCTGGCCCCGGCCACGCTGGCCGAGCGACTGAGCCTGGACACCGAGGAGAACCTGCGCGGCCAGGTGCGGCTGATGCTGGAGCGCAAGCGCGACGGCGAGCAGCGAGCCGCCGAGCGCGAGCAGGTGGCGCGCCAGCTCACCGAGAGCGTGGACTTTGCCCTGCCGGCCCGCATGAGCCAGGCCCAGATCACCCGCAACCTCGAGATGGCCCGGATGGAGATGCTGCAGCGGGGCACCGAACCCGAGCAGGTCGAGACCCGCCTGGCCGAGCTGCGCGGCGAGAGCGAGGCCGAGACCAAGCGTCGCCTCAAGCTGTTCTTCATTCTGGCCCGCCTGGCCGAGGAACAGGGCATCGAGGTGAGCGAGGCCGAGGTGAACGGTCGCATCGCCGGCATCGCGGCGGGGCGGGGCGTGCGTGCCGACCAGGTCCGCAACGACCTGGAGAAGTCCGGCCGCCTGGGCGAGCTGGCCCTGTCGATCCGCGAGCAGAAGGTGCTGGACCGCATCCTGGACAAGGCCTCGTTCACGGAGATGCCCGCCGAGAAGTGGAACGAGCAGCAGATGAAGGAACGCGCCGGCAAGGGCGGCAAGGCCAAGGGCTGATCGGCCGCCATGCAGGGTGCGGCGAGCGGCGACCTGTTCTCGCGGCTGCTGCCGTGGATCGGCGGACTGCTGGTGCTGGCCGTGGTGGGCGGCGTGCTCATGCTGTGGACGCGCCGCATGGCCACGGGATCGGGTGGCCCCACCGAGCCCGCCGGGTTCGGACTGGACGAGCTGCAGGCCATGCGTGACCGCGGCGAGATCACCCCGGAAGAACACGAGCGGGCCCGCCGCCGCCTGGTGGAGCGCATGGCACGCCGCGCACCTTCCCGGACCTCGCCCCCCCGCGGGCGATGACGCTCAGGTGTCCGCACACCGCGGGCGCCCGCGCAGACGGATGTCGGCCCGCGGCCGACGCGCATTCCGGGCAACGGGATCCGTCTCGCCGTGCGGCAACGGTTAGACTGCGGTGTCACGCTTTCCAGGAAGGTCCACGCCGCATGAGCACCCACGATCACGCCCCCAAGGCAGCCCGCACCGTGCACGCCCAGGCGACAGGTGGCGGCAACAAGCGTCGTGAGGACACGGGCGGCGGATCGCCGGGCTCCGGTGGCAACGGACCGGCCGGTGGCGTGGGCGGCGACGGCGGATTCCGCGGCCGCAAGGTGACCACCTGCAGCTTCTGCGGCAAGACCAGCCGCGAGGTCGGCCCCATGGTCGAGGGCCCCAACGACGTCTACATCTGCAGCAACTGCACCGACCTCTGCCAGAACATCTTCAAGCAGGAGACGCGCCGCGTGCGCGGCGGCAAGCCGCAGTTCGGGCAGATTCCCTCGCCGCGCACGGTGAAGGAGTTCCTGGACCAGTACGTGATCGGTCAGGACAGGGCCAAGCGCGCCTTGGCGGTGGCCGTGCACAACCACTACAAGCGGCTCACCCAGCTGGACGCCGAGAACGCCCCGTGCGAGCTGGACAAGAGCAACGTGCTGCTGATCGGGCCCACCGGCACCGGCAAGACGCTGCTGGCCCGATCGCTGGCTCGCGTGCTCAACGTGCCCTTTGCCATCGGTGACGCCACCACGCTCACCGAGGCCGGCTACGTGGGCGAGGACGTGGAGAACCTGCTGCTCAAGCTGCTGCAGGCGGCGGACTTCGATCTGGAGACCGCCCAGCGCGGCATCATCTACATCGACGAGATCGACAAGATCGGCAAGACCAGCCAGAACGTCTCCATCACGCGCGACGTGAGCGGCGAGGGGGTGCAGCAGAGCCTGCTGAAGATGCTCGAGGGCACCATGGCCAACGTGCCGCCCCAGGGTGGCCGCAAGCACCCCGAGCAGCAGTACATCCAGATGGACACCACGCACATCCTCTTCATCTGCGGCGGCAGCTTCGAGGGGATCGACGGGATCATCAAGAAGCGGCTGGGACATCGCCGCATCGGCTTCACCGCCGAGCCCGCCCACGGCCGGCGTGAGGTGGAAGTGGCGCGGCTGCTGGAGCAGATCACCCCGGATGACGTGCTGGAGTTCGGCATGATTCCCGAGCTGGTGGGCCGGTTGCCCATCCTCTGCCCGCTCATGCCGCTCGACCGCGAGGCCATGGTGAACATCCTGACCGAGCCCCGCAACGCGCTGGTGAAGCAGTTTCAGCACTTCTTCCGGCTCGAGGGGGCCGAGCTGGAGTTCACGCCCGATGCACTCGACTGCATCGCCGAGCGCGCCCTGCAGCGGCGCACCGGAGCCCGCGCGCTGCGGGCGGTCATGGACGACATCATGCTCGAGCACATGTACCACCTGCCCGAGCTGGACAACGTGAACACGGTCTACGTGCTCGACGCCAAGGCCATCGAGCAACGCAAGCCGCTCACCGCGGTGCGCCGGCGCACCCGGGAGAGCGCGTGAGCGCGGCCCCCGCGGCCGTGCGGCCGTGGGAGCGGATGGCTGGTGCACTGCGCGAGCGCTTGGCCGAGGCGCCGGACCGGAGTGCCCGCATGCAGGCGCTGGTGCAGGCTTGCTGGCCGCACCTGGCTCCCACCGGCGTGAGCTGGATCGGCTTCTATCACCGTGATCCGGACCACCCCGGGCAACTGGTGCTTGGTGCCCGCGAACCCAAGCCGGCATGCAGCCCCATCGGCCTGCACGGCGCCTGCGGGCAGAGCCTTCGGACCGCCCGGCCACTGGTGGTTCGCGACGTGGCGGAATTGGGAGCGGGCTACATCGCCTGCGATCCCAACGACCGAAGCGAGGTGGTGGTGCCCTGCCTGGATGCCGATGGATCCGCCTGGGGGGTTCTGGACCTGGACAGCCACCATCTGGCCAGCTTTGGGCCAGAAGACGCGGAGCAGCTGGCGCGACTGCTCAAACTGGCCGGCCTGAGCCTCTGAAATCCCTCCTGTCCAAGGCCTTGCGAAGGCCACCGGGTTCTGGCTAGACTGCCCGACTCTCCAGAAGGAATTCCCCCATGCCCCGACGCTGCCATTTCACCGGTGCCAAGACCTCTTCCGGCAACAAGATCACCCGTCGCGGCAAGGCCAAGTACCTCGGGGGCGTGGGCATCAAGACGACCGGCTGCACCAAGCGCACCTTCAAGCCGAATCTGCAGAACGTGACCACCATGATCGATGGTCGACCGGTCCGCGTGAAGGCCAGTGTTCGCGCGATCCGCCAAGGCCTGGTGGTCAAGCCGATCCGCCGCAAGGCCGTGTACACGGCCGCCAAGGCCGGTTGAGCCACCGCGGCATTCCGAAGATCACCGAAACACGGTTTCCGGTCGTTGCCGGAACCCACCACGCATATTCGCGTGGCATTCTGAGCGTATTTTGAACCGCAAGCATTGACAGTGCTCGCTTCGGGCGTAGTTTTCCGCGTTCTTCGGCCGCCCAGGCTCCTCGGTCATCTGCAAGGGTCAAGGTTGACCCACGAACCCGGATGCAGGAGCAGCACCTCAGAGGCCAAGGAATCGGCGGACCCCGCTTTTCGGTCCACATCGT
>JBJOGW010000076.1:0-23284 GCA_046048055.1 Planctomycetota bacterium | reverse complement strand
CGCAGCAGGTCGCAGGCGTCACCGCCGCGCATCTCCAGCGCCAGCACCCAGGACGGGCCCGCCGCCGATCGCCGCAACACCAGCGACGCGTCACGCCCCGCCACTCGGTCCAGCAACGCCTTGGGCGCCATGGACGCCGCCATCGCCGCCTGCCGCCATCGCTCGCACGCCCCAAGCCGCTCCAGCACCTGCTCGGCGCATGACCGCAGCAGTTCGGCCCCCGGACCGGTCGCCCGGTGCATGGGGCCGCGGAACTGCACGATGGCGTCGGCATTCGAGGGCACCATGCCTGCCACGCCAAGCGGCGGGGCTGCCCCGGCGGCCAGCGAGCCCGCGACCAGCAGCGAGGCGAGCATCAGGTGCGCCTCCACGGCGCCTTCGCGACCACCGGCTGCACATCGCCGCGCGCGGGCGCCGTGCGCGGCTGCAGACGTGGCGCTGGTGGTGCCGGCTCCGGCACGAACCAACCCGCGCCGCGACGGCCGATCTCGCCCAGATCCACCACGCGAGACGAGCCCCACCACCACTCCACACCGACACCCACGCAGACCATGGCAGCCATCGCCAGCAGCACGCGAGCCACCGTGCGCATGCCGCTTCGCACCACACCCTGCCGCCGCAACCGCTGCATGACCGGCCCGCGCACGTCCCGCCCGTGACCACGCTCGCTGGCCAGCAGCCCAAGCAGTCGCTCCAGCCGTTGCCGAGTCATCGAAGCACCTCCTCGGCCAGGGCCCGATCGGACGCATCCGAGCGGATGACCGCCAGCATGCGCCGCCGCGCCCGGAACAGGTGGCTCTTGACGGTTCCCTCCGGCAGGGACCAGCGGCGGGCGATCTCGCCCACGCCCATCTCCTGCTGGTGATACAGCAGCACCATTTCCCGCTGCGAGGGCGTGAGGGCGGCAAGGGCCGCATCCAGCAAGGCTCGAAGCCGGGTCCGCTGCTCGCGCCGGACCGCGACCATGCCAGGCGAGGCCTGCACGTCGCCCGATCGCTCCACGTGCTCACTGTCGCTGCGCGGACGCAGCTTGTTGAGATGGTTCATCCACAGCCGTCGGCCGATGGTGAACAGCCAGGTGCTGAACCGAAAGCGATCATCGAATCTGTCCAGGTTGCCGAGCACGCGCACGAACGTCTCCTGCGCCAGGTCCTCGGCCAGCTCACGATCGCCGCAGAGCCGAACCAGGTAGGACTGCAGCGGCCCCTGAAAGAGCCCCATGACCTCCTCCATGGCACGACCGTCACCGCGACGAGCGCGGCGAAGCAGTCGCTGCTCCACCTGTCGGCTGGGCATGGGCACGTGGAAATCGTACCCGTCCGGCGACCTGCGGTTGCGGATTCCCGGGGCTCTCAGGCCACCGCGCGGGCTCGGCGGGGCTCGCGGATCGCATGCCTTGCGGCCGCGGGCGGCGCGGCGAGGGCCCGCACCAGCTCCCTCGGCGTGCGAGCGAATCGCGTGGCACCGATGGCCTCGGCCAGCCCGTCCGCACGGTTGAACACGCCGCCCCCCACGGCGATCTGAAGACCGGGATGGGCCCCGACCTCACGGACCTGGTCGATGATGGCACGAATGGTCGGCGCATCCGCGGCGCTGCTGGCGAAGAGCACCAGGAAGTCGGGCGTGCGCCGGTGCGTCTCCTCGAGGATCTCGTCACGCGCCACACCACCCCCAGCGAAGAAGACCTCGTAGCCAGCGGCCTCGAGCAGGTCCGCGGCCATCTGGCCACCCAGGTCCTCGTTCTCGCCGCTGCCGCAGAACAGCATCACGCGCTGGCCATTGCGTTCCAAGCGACGGTAGCCCAGCTGCACCTGGTCCACCACGCTGCGGAGCAGCCGGGTGGCATAGTTGAAGCTGATCCGCTCGATCTGGTCGTGCCGGTGCAGCTTGTGCAGCGACTCGTGAAGGGGCCACGCCACCTGCTCGGTGAAGTCCTCGGCGGCGAGTCCGTCTCCAAGCGCCCGTGCCACCTGGGTCCGCACGGTGGCGCGGTCACCCTGGAGCAGGTTGGGCAGCAGGCTATCGATCACGAGTTCAACGGAGGCGGTCGCGTGCATGGTGTGGTTCCGTGTCTGGGGCCTTCGGGCGACTCCATCGCCGTGGGCCGTTCTGGTTGCCCGCGCTCCTCGCGGCTGCCGGTGTTTCGGCACCTTCCGGGCCCTCTCCTCACGCGGCGGCAAGTTCGCGCTATCGGAACCATGCCCAGCCGGTTATGCGACACCTGCGCCCCCCTACCATCGCGTTTCGTGCCACCGGAGCCCATGTCCCACTTCAAGGAGCCTGCCTGGTCACCGCAGCGGCTGACCGGTGATCCGCATGCCGATCCCGGCAAGCCCGAACGCGTGCGGGCCATGTTCTCCGCCATCGCGCGTTCGTACGACCTGAACAACCGGCTGCACGCGTTCGGATTGGACGTGCTGTGGCGACGACGCACCGTCCGCGCGGTGATGGAGCGGCTGGGACGTACGCACCTGCGCGGCACGCGGGTGCTCGACGTGGCCTGCGGCACCGGGGACCTGAGCGAGGCGTTCGCCGACGCCGGCGCCGACGTGACCGGCGTGGACTACACGCCCGCCATGCTCGACCTGGCTCGCCACAAGGCCACGCGACGTGCCCGCCGGCGTGGCGCGCCGCCGAACTACCGGCACGGTGATGCGACCGACCTCGACCAGCCCAAGGGACGCTTCGACGTGGTCAGCATCGCCTTCGGTCTTCGGAACGTGGGCGACACCGACGCGGCGATGCGGCAGTTTCGTCGCGTGCTCCGACCGGGCGGCATCCTGGCCGTGCTGGAGTTCGACCAGCCCGCGTGGGCTCCGGCGCGCTGGTTCCATCGTCTCTACACCGAACGCATCATGCCCGTGACCGCCACCTGGATCGCGCGCGATCGAAGCGGCGCGTATCGCTACCTGCCACGGAGCGTGGATACCTTCCTTCGGCCCGAGGGCATCGCCCATGCCGCCGTGCAGGCCGGCCTTCGCGATCCGCTGGTGGAGCGTCTGACCATGGGAACCTGCGCGATCGTGACCGCACGGCGGCCCTCCGTATGATCGCAGCCGCGGCATGCCCTTCGACGCCCTGACCTATGCCTGGAACCACCCGCAACGGCTCGGCCCGGCGCTCGCGGGGCGCTTTGCTGCCGACACCGCCGGGCCGTGGTCCCGGCTCGACGGGAGCTTTGACCAGCTGGCGGAGGCGGTCAAGCCCATGACCGCGGCGATCGTCTGCGGCGTGCGCTCCGAGGCCATGGGCGTGCACGTCCGGACCTCCGAGGTGGCCGATGCCGTGTCGCGCGACCCCATGCGGTTGGGTGGGTTCGCGGGGATCGACCCCATGCATCCGGGCTGGCGCGACGATCTGGCCGAGGCGAGCTCGCTCGGCATGCGCGGCGTGTGCGTGGCACCGGCGGCGCAGGCCGTGCATCCCACCCATCCGCACGCCATGGAGCTCTGGCAGGCATGCAGCGACGCGGGATGGCCGGTGATCTCGGCCACGCTGGGCACACGCGTGCACGCGGGTCCGCTGGAGTTTGCGCGGCCGATCGTCTGGGAGGAGCCGGCGCGGGCCTTTCCGCGTCTGCGCATCCTGCTGGGTGGCCTGGGATGGCCGTGGACCGACGAGTGCCTGGCCATGCTCGGCCGCCATCCCAACCTGTTCAGCGAGTGCAGCGCGCTGCTGTCGATGCCGTGGAAGCTCTACGAGGCCCTGCGCGATGCCTGGTCGCTGGGCGTGCTCGATCGCGTCCTGCTTGGCAGCGCGTTCCCCTTCGCCATGCCGGCCGAAGCGGCGGAGACCGTGCTTCGCGTGAACGCCTGCGCGCCGGTGCACGGTCCGCGCATCCCCACGCGGTCGCTCCGTGCGCTGGTGGACCGCGACTGCTTCGCCGCGCTGGGCACGCGTGGACCTCGGCTGGCCGAGGGTGTGGGAGCCGCCGCATGATGGCGCGTGCCGCGACGCTGCTGTGCCTGACCCTGCTCACGGCCTGCTACACCGTCCAGTGGCCCTGGACCGTCACCGAATTGACCACCTCCGGCCTGACCGACGAGCCCGCTCGCATCACCACCGCGCCGACGGAGGCGTGGTACGCGATCGAGCCGGCGCAGATCAGCTTCTACGCCTGCGACATCCCGCTTGGGGCGCTCGCCGCCGGCGAGAAGGTCTCCGGCCAGGTGGTGAGCATCCAGATGATGTGGGAGCCCAAGCCCGGCTACACCCCCATCGAGCCCACCACCACCAACGTGTCCATCCGGCTCGTGGTGTTCGCCGAGGGCCAGGTGGGCGTCTACGGCGGGGGCGGGTTCGCCTGGCCGCGCGGCTCACCCGAGAGCGGCTCGATGGGCCTGCTGCTCACCGGAAGCAACCTGTCGCTCATCGCGCGCACCGACGGCTTCGTGGACCTGCTCAGCCCGGCGCAGATGCTGGGCACCATGCGGGCCGTGCGGAACGACGCCCGCGCCCTGTCCATCCGCCGCGCCGCCAGCCAGGCCGTGACCGATGCACTGGGCCAGGTGCGTTGGGTGCGCGGGCCCTCGGACGCCGCGACCACGTTGGCCGCTCACGCACGCTGATCCACCAGCGGCAGCAGCAGCGTGGTGGCGCGCGACGGCGGACGCCTCCGCGCCGGATCGGGCTCCTCCACCACCTCCTGATGCTCCCAACTTGCGGGATCACCCGGCATGCCCCCGGGAACGTCCACGCGATGCACGATGTCCCATGTTCCCACGCGCGCATCCAGCAGCATGGCCACGGCCACCGGCGCCGAGCCGTCCAGGGCACCGGCCTCCTCGCGCAGTTCCCGAAGTGCCGCCGCGGCGGGATCCTCGCCCACCTGCAGTGATCCGCCGCCGAGGAACTCCCAGCATCCTCCATAGGTCAGGCTGTGCGGCGAGCGCCGCCCCATCAGCCAGCCTCGCGGGCCGCGGGCCAGGCATTTCACGCCCAGCGGACGTGCGGGCCCGGGGCGGTCGGGATGCGCTCGCCGAGCCACGGCCTGAAAGCGGTAGGCGCTCTCGATCACGTGCAGCGTGATGCCGCCGTGTCCATCCCGCGCGTGCGAGAGCACATGCCAGATGGCGCCGTCGTGCAAGTGGGGGTTCTCGAGCTGCGCCGCCCGGAATGCATGGTCCACCGCGTCCAGGTCCGTCGCGGGCGGGACCCAGCGACCGGGCTCCACCAGAAGGCGCGGAGGGCGGCGCAGCGGGATCAGGCGATCGAGGTCCATGCGGGCATTCTCCACGAAACCGGGGGTTTCGATATCGTCCGCCGCATGCAGAGCCCCGCGATCACCACCCCCGAACGCCACCCCTCGGGACTCTTCCTGCTCTTCTTCGCCGAGATGTGGGAGCGGTTCTCGTTCTACGGCATGCGGGCCCTGCTGGTCTTCTACATGATCAAGGGCTTTCTGAAGGCCGACGATGCCCGCGCCTACGCGATCTACGGTGCCTATGGAGCGCTGGTCTACGCCACGCCCTACCTCGGCGGCATGGTCAGCGACCGATTCCTGGGCGCGCGGCTGAGCGTGATCTGGGGCGGCCTGCTCATGGCGGCAGGTCACCTGCTGCTGACCGTGGAGCAGGAGTGGGCGTTCTTCGGCGCGCTGGGTCTGCTCATCTGCGGCAACGGGTTCTTCAAGCCCAACATCAGCACCATGGTGGGCGCCCTCTACAGTCCCGCCAGCACCAAGCGCGACGCCGGCTTCACGCTCTTCTACATGGGCATCAACCTTGGGGCCGCGCTGGCTCCGCTGGTGTGCGGCTACATCGGCGAGACCTACGGCTTCCACTACGGTTTCGGCCTGGCCACCATCGGCATGCTGACAGGGCTGGCCACCTTCGTGGCGCCGGCCGGCGTGGCGCGCGGCCTGATCCTGCTGGCGGTGGCGGGACTGCTGGCCACCATGCTCTGGGGCGCTCGCGGCAATGGTCTGCAGCTGGCCTTGAACGCACCCGTGGCCCTGGCCCTGCTGGCGGCCGGCGCGGTCAGCTTTGCACGGCTTGGCGAGGGCGGCGTGCCCGCACATGTGGGGCGTCCCATGCGACCCGTGGGCAAGGGTGCCATGCTGGCCACGGTCGTGGTCACGCTGGCGGCGGTGCCAGTGATGGCGGTGCTGACCAGTCGCACCGGAATGGCCACGTGGCTGCTCAACGCGGTGGGCGTGCTGGCGTTCGGGTCGATCCTGTGGGGTGCCATGCGCAGCGACCGGCAGGAACGTGATCGCCTGATCGTGGTGGTGGTGCTCTGCTTCTTCAGCATGCTCTTCTGGGCCTTCTTCGAGCAGGCCGGCAGCAGCGTGAACAACTTCACCGACCGCAACATCAGTCGCGTGGTGGGAGCGGAGCCCGTGCAGGCCGGACGCGCCTACGCGAACGTTCCCGTGACCCAGGAGTTCCTGGGCCATGAGGTGGCCGGACGCACCTGGACGCTGGAGGACATCGACCAGGCCGAGAAGACCAGGACCGCCGCCGCCGCCATTCCCGGTGCCTCGGGCGAGGGCGGCCACGTGTCCTTCACCGCCACCGAGGCGCACGCCACCGCGGGACTGGCCGTGCATGGGACCGAGATCAAGGCCAGCGTCTTCCAGGCCGCCAACCCCATGCTGATCCTGGTGTTCGGCCTGCCCTTCACGCTGCTCTGGGGCTGGCTTGGCTCGCGAGGACGGGATCCCAGCGCCCCGCTCAAGTTCGCACTCGGCATCCTGCAGCTCTCCGCGGGCTTCGGCGCGCTCTGGCTGGGCGCGGTCAACGCGGATCATCATGGCATGGTGGCGATCGGTTGGCTGCTGCTGAGTTACCTGCTCCAGACCACGGGCGAACTCTGCCTCTCTCCCGTCGGGCTGTCGCTGGTCACACGGCTCTCCCCTGCCCGCATGGTCAGCACCATCATGGGTGCCTGGTTCCTGGCCACGAGCTTCAGCCATCTGCTGGCCGCCGCCATCGCCGGAATGACGGCGGCCTCGGGTGACGGCACCGCCGCGATCACGCCGCTGGCGGGACTGCCGGCCTATCGCGAGGTGTTCGGCTTCATCACCATCGCCGCGGCGGTGTCGGCGGCGGTGCTGTTCGGCCTGGCCCCCCTGCTGCGGCGCATGATGCATCTCGACACCCTGGCCGCCGACCGCGGCACGGGGCACTGATCGGAGTCACTTGACGAAGGTGCGCGTGACAGGGTCCTTGCGCACCCCGGGAAACGCCAGCACGCGGTTGTGCATGCTCACGTACACGCCCGGCGCGAGCACCTGCACCGCCAGCAGCGCCTCGGTGAGGTTCTGCGTGGCGTCGGTGCGACGCAGCTCGAACGGCCGCATGGCACCGGTGAAGACCACCGGCACGCGTGGCCCGTCCGCCGCCCGCAGGCGCGTCAGCGTGGCCTCGCCGCTCTGCGACAGCCGGTCCGTGCCATGCACCACCACCACGCCGTCATGATCGCGCGACCAGCGCTCGACCTCTTCCGCGATCAGGGCGTGGTCCTCGGACGTCATCTCCAGGCTGTCCTTGTTCATCAACGGCACCCGCGTGATGCTCGAGATGCCCCGGAGATCGAGCTGTGCCAGCATCACGTCGAGCACGCTCACGCGGTTGCGCAGCGTGCCGCCGAGTTCCTCGTAGGTCTTCTCGATGGTGCCGCCGGTGCTGATCAGTGCGATGCGGGACATGGGGGGCGAAGGGTAACGACCGCCGCCCTGCCGACGCGTGCGGTCACGGGTTCCATGCCAGCAGCATCAGCCCGACGTCGCCGCCGTCGATGGTGCCGTTGCCGTCGAGATCACCCCGGCCCGGACCGCCAAAGCCCAGCAGCAGCAAGCCGAGATCGGCACCGTTCACGCGACCGTCGGCGTCCAGGTCGGGCACCGAGCGGTCCTGCCGAAGCGTGCCGGGTGCCGCCGGTCCCCAGGCCTGCGCCACCACGTCGGCCCGATCGGCCACATGCACCAGCAGGAAGGCCGTCGACTCGCGTCGCACGATGGCCAGCTGCGCGGAACGGCTGATCGAGCCGGAGTCGCAGAACAGGATCGAACTGTCGATGAAGCCACAGTGGTAACCGCCGGTGATCGAGAGCAACTGCGCCTCGCCGGGAAGATTGTCGAACATGGGATCCGAGGTCCCGGGCGCCACGATGGTGTCCTGGCTCCCCACGATCAGTCGCGTCGGGCATCGCACCGAGAGGCACGCGGCCACGGAACTGGGATTGGTGTCGGCGGCGGCCATGGGCACCGCGGCGCGCACGCGGGGGTCGTTCGACGCCGCCAGTAGCGAGCAACCGCCACCCATGGAGTGACCCATCACGCCGCGACGCGTCCCGTCTACGGCCCCGAACCATGGCGACCCGACCCGCGCCGACTCCGACTCCAGCCAGTCCATCGACGCGTTCAGGTCCGCCGCCAGCGCCGAATGACTCGGGGCGAGGCCTCCCTGCGTCTGCGGCAGGATCACCACGAACCCCCAGGTGGCCAGGTGCGAGGCCGTGGAGGCGTAGCGATCCACGGTGGTCACGAAACCGTGGCCAAAGGCGATCACCGGACACGGCCCGGCCGAGGGATCGAACGGGGCGCCCACCGTGGCCGCCGTCGCGGGATGGTGCATGGTGGCCGTGAAGGTGGAGCCGTTGCCGCGCACCACGGTCACGTCGCGACGAGCGGCGGTGAAGGGACCGGGGTCGGCCAGATCCACGGCTGAAGCGGGCATGGTGCACGCGGCCCACAGGCTCACCGCGAAGGACAGGAATGCGGCCGGCGAGAAGCTTCGCATCGCCACCAATCTAGACGGCGTTCCTCGCCTCGGGAGACACGGATCGCCAAATTGGCCGAAATCGATCGCTAGGCCTCCACATCGGCCTCTTCAGGCGGCATGCAGAGGCCCGCTGGGCCTTCAACGCAGCACTGCCAACGCACACGGAGGCGCAGCGGCCGAGGCCCCGGACTCGGGGCCAGCAGCATGATCGGCACGCGCACCTGCCCCCGCAGGCCCGTGAGCCCTTCGCCAAGATCGACCGGTTGCGGCCACTGCACCTGGATCCGGACCCCCGGATCACGCGGCGTGACCTGCAACGCCTCGATCTCGGAGGCGGCGTGACCGTGAATCCAATGCCCCTGGTCCACATGCAGTCGCAGTTCGAAACGCGTGTGTGCCCGGTCCACCGCCAGCAGTTCCGCACGCACCGGGCCAACGGATGCTGCACCGGCGATCCGCTCGGGCTGCAGCCGTCGCAGGCGCATGGCGGCGATCAGGCTCAGTGGCGCGCTGGTCGGACGCTCGGAGATCGCGCCGCTGGCCGTTGAAAGGGCCTGGATGGCACGGTCGGCGTGCACCCCGTCGCCACCCTGCTCGGCCAGCATGACCATGGCAAGCGTGGCGGCACCCGCGCCGCTGGGCACGGCGCCGTCGTCCACGCCGGCCACGTGGGTGAATCGTCCCAGCTCGTCCGCAGCCGCCTCCACCCACCCACGTTCGGCATTCCAGAAGCCATCCCACGCCGCACGAAGCAGCCTGTCCGCCTCGCTGAGCCATCGGCGATCGCCATCGGCCCGCTGGAGCGCCAGCAGGCCCAGCGCCATGCACCCCAGATCCTCCAGGAACGCCGGCCCGCTCACGGCGCCATCACGCCAGGATCGAGCCAGTCCGCCGATCGGCGTGCGCACCCGATCGAGCACGAAGGTCGCCGCGGAACCGGCAGCCGCGACCAGATCGGGCCGACGCAGGGCCACGCCCGCGTGGGCCAGTCCCTCGATGGCCAGTCCGTTCCACGCCGCGATCACCGCGGTGTCGCGGAACGGCTGAGGTCGCCCGGAGCGATCCGCCCGCAGCACCTGGCGGGCGCGATCGAAGGCCTGCCACCAGGCCTGCTCCGTGCAGCCCGCCTGCGTGGCCAGCTCCGCCGGCCGCGCCGCAAGCGTCAGCACCCACGCGGGCGAATCGTGCGGATGATGCGGATCGCGAAAGTTGGCGGATCGCTCCAGCCCCAGCGCCTGAAGGGCCATCGGCAGGCACGCCGCGCATCCTTCCGCACGCAACGCCGCCTCGACCTGCTCGGGTCGCCACACGTGCGCCGCACCCTCGCGCCCGGCCGCGTCCGCATCGAGCGCGGCCGCGAACGCGCCGCACGGCTCCCGCATCACGCCCAGCAGGAAGTCCGCCAGCTCGCCCGCGACACGAGCCAGGAACGTGTCGCCGACCGAGGCGGCCGCGTACACCGTGAGCAGCTGCCCCTGGTCATAGAGCATCTTCTCGAAGTGCGGCACGGTCCACGACGCGTCGACCGCGTACCTGTGGAAACCGCCATCGAGCTGGTCGCGCACGCCGCCAAGGGCCATCCGCTCCAGCGTGCGATGCACCACCTGCGTGGCGGCCGGATCCGCGGATCGCTCCTGCAGGAATCGCAGCAGCGAGGGCTGCGGAAACTTGGGCGCGTTGCCGAAGCCGCCGTGCACGCGGTCATGAAATCCGACCAGCGCCTGGGCTGCCATGTCCAGCACGCCCTGGTCCAGTGGCCGGGGTGGCTGCGAACAGGCCATCTCGGCCTGCACCATGCGGGCCAGCTCGGCCGCCTGCGTCCGCACCTGCTCGCGACGATCCCGCCACGCCAACGCCAGTTGCTGCAGCAGCTGCGGAAACGACACCCGTCCGAACGCCGGTGTGGGCGGAAAGTAGGTGCCAGCGAAGAACGGGCGCAGCGATTCGGGCTCCAGGAACACGTGCAGCGGCCAGCCGCCACTGGCCCGTCCCTCGGTGACCGCGGTGAACACCTGGCACGCCTGCATCCACAGCCCGTCCAGGTCCGGCCGTTCCTCGCGGTCCACCTTCACGCAGGTGAAATGTCGTCCCATGGTCGCGGCGATGTCCGGATCCTCGAAGCACTCGTGCTCCATGACGTGGCACCAGTGGCAGGTGCTGTAGCCGATGCTCACCAGCAGGGGCACGTCGCGCCGACGAGCGTCCGCGATCGCCTCGGGTCCCCACGGCCACCACGGAACCGGGTTGCCCGCGTGCTGACGCAGGTAGGCACTGGCCTGGTCGCCAAGACGGTTGCACGCCACCGCGGGCTGCTCGTTCGCGGGCATGACCTAGAGCACCCGCGTGGCTCTGGGATAGCTGCCCAGCACCTGCAGGGTGGCCACGTGCGCCCGGGCCGCCTCGATGGCGCGTTGCACCGCCGGCTCACCCTGGTGCCCGTCCACATCCACGAAGAAGGTGTACGTGAAGTTCTCGCGGCGGCTCGGGCGCTTGTCCAGGTGACTCAGGTTCAGGCCTTCCTCGCGAAAGGCCACCAGCACGTCGACCAGCGCCCCGGGCCGGTCGGCCGTGGCGAACATCAGCGTGGTCCGGTCATCGCCGCTTGGCTGGGCCGACGCACGGCCCAGCACCAGGAAGCGGGTGATGTTGTTGGGCCGGTCCTCGATCTCCTCGAACAGCGTGTTCAACCCGAAGATCTGGCCCGCCAGCGATGATCCGATCGCCGCGGTCCCGGGGTCCCGCACCGCCGCCTCGGCGGCAGCCGCGGTGCTGGCCATCGGAAGCAGCTCCACCTGCGGAAAGGTCCGCGACAGCCATCGCCGACACTGGTTGAACACCTCGGCCCGTGACGCGATTCGACGGATGCCCTCGGGTGGGCCCGAGGCCAGCAGGCACTGCCGGACCAGGATCAGGCTCTCCGCGCAGATGCGCACGTCGAACGACCCGAACGCGTCCAGCGTGTCCAGGATCGCGCCGCCGATGGCGTTCTCGTAGGGAACGAGTCCATGATGGCAGTGCCCCTTCTGGACGGCCTCGAAGACCGACTCGATCGCATCGAGCTCGGCCAGTTCCACGCTGCTGCCAAAGTGCCGCACGGCGGCCAGATGACTGAAGGTGCCGCGCGGCCCCAGGAATCCCACGCGCATGGGCAACTCCAGGCCGAACGAGCCGCTCATCATCTCGCGCCAGATCGCCTCGATGGTCCGGTCCGACAGGGGCGCGTGATCCATGGCCAGCACGCGGTCAAGCACCTCCTTCTCGCGGTGGGGCATGTAGATCGGCGTGCCGGTCTGCCGCTTGGCCTTGCCCACCTCCACCACCACCCTGGCCCGGTCGCGCAGCATGGAAAGGATCCGGGCATCCAGGTCGTCGATGCGGGCCCGGAGGGCGGAGAGGTCCTGATCGCCTTGCTCCGGACTCATGCAGCCGAAGATAGCCGCGAGCCGATGGATGAACCTGTGGAACACGCCGCCTTCTCGAGCAGCTGGGTCGGGCCGATGCTGGCCCTGGGCATCGGCGCGGTGCTGTGGAGCGTGGGTGGACGCATCTCGCGTGACGCGCTGGGCGTGCTTGGATTCGCCATGGGCGTGCCTGTGGGTGCCGTCACCGCCTCGTGGCTGGGCTGGGCATGGCTGCCCCCTCTGGTGGGGGCCATCGTGGGGGCCATCGGCGGAATGGTGCTGGCACGGGCCGCCTATCGGTTCGCCCTGATCGTGGTGATGACCGCGGCATCCGCCGCGCTGGGGGCGGTGATCTGCGCAGCGCTGGTGGACCGCGGCGTGGTGGCACCACCCGAGCGCCAGGCCGAGGTGGCGGCCCAGTCGCGGGCCGCCGAACTGGCGGACGCGATGTCCGATGAGCTGAAGCGGCACGACGATGGACAGGCCCTGGTGCACGCGAGCGCCGGGGCAGTTCAGGCGTTCTGGCAATCGCTGGACGGACCGGAACGCACGCTCGTGGCGGCAGGAACGCTTGCCTGTGCGGCGGTCGGGCTGGGCGTGGCACTGCTGGTGCCCGCCGTGGCAGGCGTGGCCGCCACCGCCATGGCCGGTGCCGTGATGCTGGCGTGGGGACTGGGACAGCTGCTTGGCCAGGGCGGACCCGGCCTTGCCGCGTGGGCGGTGGCCACCACGGTGCTGGCCGCCGCCGGCATGGCGGTGCAGGCGATGACCGCGCCCGGCGCGTCGCGGGGCGGCGCCGCCACGCCACCTGCCGCCTGACGCAGGCGACCGGCTTCTGCCACACTCGCCCCGCATGGATCATTTCGCGTTCAAGCAGGGTTCGCTGCACGCCGAGGATGTGAGTCTGGCTCGCGTGGCCTCGGTCGCCGGCACCCCAACCTTCGTGTACAGCGCCGCCACCCTGCGACATCACGTGCGCGCGCTTCGAGAGGCCTTTGCGGAACTGGACCCGCTGCTCTGCTTCAGCGTGAAGAGTTGCCCCAACCTGTCCGTGCTCCGATGCGTGGCCGCCGAGGGCTGCGGCATGGACGTGGTGAGTCCAGGTGAACTGCACCGCGCGATGGAGGCGGGCGTGCCCGCCAACCGCATCGCCTACGCGGGGGTGGGCAAGACCGCCGACGCCATCGAGCAGGCCATCCGCTGCGGCGTGGGATGCCTGAACGTGGAGAGCGCGGAGGAACTGGAGACCGTGGCGCGCGTGGCCGCCGAGGTGCGCCGACCGGTCTCGCTGGCGCTGCGCGTGAACCCCGACGTGGATGCCCGCACCCACCGCCACACCACCACCGGCACCCGCGCCACCAAGTTCGGGGTGTGCGTGGAGCGGGCCGAGGAGCTCTTCGCCCGCCTCCGCGACCACAGCTTCGCCCGCCTTGAGGGGGTGCACCTGCACATCGGGTCTCCGGTGCTGCAGCCGGACCGTTACAGCGCAGCCATCGCGGTGGTGCTTGACATGGTGGATCGCCTCCAGGCGTGCGGCCACGCCATCCGGGTGATGGACCTTGGGGGCGGCTTCGGAGCCGACTACGAGCACGGGCAGAGCCCCTCGCCCGCCGACTATGCCGCCGCCATCGTGCCCCCCTTGCGCCGGCTGCGCGATCGCGGCGTGCGCTTCCTGCTGGAGCCCGGCCGCTTCGTGGCCGCCAACGCCGGCGTGCTGCTCGTGCGGATCGTGCGCGTGAAGCGCGAGGCCGGCAAGACCTTCGTGATCTGCGACGCGGGCATGAACGCACTGCTGCGACCGAGCCACTACGACGCCTTCCACTTCATCTGGCCCGTGCAGCCGGTGGATTCGGTCCTTCCGGATCGCCGCGGCACCGATCCGGGCGTGCACGGCCTTCAGGCCTGCGACGTGGTGGGCCCTCTGTGCGAGACCGGCGATTACCTGGCCCTGGATCGGCCGCTGCCGCCGCTGCGAGCGGGCGACCTGCTGGCGGTCTTCACCGCCGGCGCCTACGGCATGAGCATGGCCAGCCGCTACAACGCCCACCCGTTGCCGGCCGAGGTGCTGGTGGAGGGCGACCGCGCCACGCTGGTTCGCCGACGCGAATCCCTGGAGGAGCTGATCCAGCACGAGCGGAACGGGCAGCCGCTCGACGCCTAGGCTCCGGCCATGGTCAAGCGCGAGAAGGACGGGATCTGGGTCACCCTCAAGGAGAACATCGCGGCCAGCCACGAGGAGGTCTTCGCCTGCCTGACCACCGACGTGGGGCTCACGCGGTGGTTCACGCTGGCAGCCGAGGTGGACCTGCGCAAGGGTGGGCGCATGAAGCTGGCCTTCGACGCCAAGTTCCGTCGCGCCTTCGAGGTGCCGATCCTGGACTTCGACGCCGGCGGACGGGTCACCTGGGGCTGGCCGATGGGAATCTCCGACGACACGGTGCCGCTGGAGTGGACGGTCACGCCGGACGTGGAGGCTGGCTCGCGCGTGATCCAGCGGCACGGTCCGTACCCCGAGGACCCCGATGCGCTGATCAGCGCCGCCAACGACGCCGAGAGCTGGCGCTGGTACCTCTGCAACCTGCGCACGGTGCTCGAGGCCAAGGTCGACATGCGGGCCGAGCGGCCGCTGTAGCCTGAGGGCATGGACTGGCGACTCATCCGATTCACGCTGATCGCGGCCGTCTACGCGCTGGCCCTGCTGCTTGCGGGCCTCAACGCCTTCCGTCAGGCCAACCCGCAGCAGGGCGGTATGGAGGTGGCGCTCCTGCCGATGCTGCTGGGACTGGCTCTGCTGGCGTTCGGCGTGATGGGGATGTGGATCCGGAAGGACCGGCTGATCGGCATGATCGGCATCCACGCCGGGCTGCTGGTCCCGCCGATCGCGGCCATCGCCCTGTTGATGCGCGCCTGGAGCATGTGGCGGAACTCGGGCCTCGGCGAACAGGCGATCCTGTTCCTGATCGTGGGCGCCTTCGGCGGCTTCGTGTTCGCGGCCATGCTGCGCACACGCCCGCCCCGCGAGCAGCGACAGGCTCCGACGCCCGACGCCTGACGTCAGCCGGGTGGGGCCGGATCGCCGGCCACCATCAGCATGATCACGGCCAGTGAGCCGCCCGCGTACAGACCGGCGAACACGTCATCGAGCAGGATGCCCCAACCCGCATGGACCGTCTGCAGTCCCCTGGCCGGAGGTGGCTTCACGATGTCGGTCACCCGGAACAGCACGAATCCCGTCGCAAGCATGCTCCACAACGGCCGCGGCGCCATGCAGACGGCCATCAGCTCGCCGAGCGGCTGGCCCTGGATCGCGCCAACCACCGTGCCCACCAGCATCGGCACCAGCAGCGTGATGGCCATGCCGGCCACCTCGTCGATCACCACTTCCGAGGGATCCTTGCGCCGCAGTTCGCGTTCGACCGAATTGCCGTGCCGCACGCACGCCACGCATGCCAGCACGGCCAGCACGAGCATGGACACCATCATCCATCCGTTGCCGGCACCGGCCATGTGCAGGCCCGCCATGAGCAGGACCGGAGGAAGGCTGCCCCAGGTGCCGCTCGCCGGCCACATGTGCCCCAGCCCTCCGGCCGTCACGCTGAACCATGGCCACCAGCCGATTCGGGATCGAAGTTCCCGTGCGTTCACCGCGGTCCTCCGTTCTTCATCAGGGCTGTCGCCCGCAACAGCGAGGGAAGGCCGCTGAGCACGGTGGCGGTCACCGCCAGCCAAAGGGACCAGCGGGCAAAGGCCAGGCCGCCCGGTCCCGGCTCGAAGTAGCCATGCGAGCACAGGTTGATGGCCGCCGGGGCCGCCACGCACTGCAGGAGCATCTTGGCCTTGCCGAAGCGGTCAGCCGGGAACGGACGACCCTCACCCTCGAGCACGCCCCGCAGGCTGGTGACCAGCAGCTCGCGAGCCAGCATCAGCACCACCATCCAGGCTGCCACGCCACTGTGGGCGTCGGGCTGCTCCGGAGGGGCCGTGGCCAGACCCGGGCCTGCGAGAAACATGAACGCGCCCAGCACAAGCACCTTGTCCACAAGGGGATCCATCACCCGACCGAACGGCGTGACCGCGTTCCAACGCCGTGCCAGGTAGCCGTCGAGCACATCGCTGAGCGCCGCCACGATGAAGATGGTGATCGCCCACGCACCCGGCGCCGCACGCTCCGCCAGGGGCAGCCCGCTCATCATCGCCAGCAGCCACAGACACGCGACCGCCATCATCAGGCGGACCGAGGTGATGGCGTTGGGCACGGTCTGCCACCAGGTCACGGGCATGACTTCAGCGTACCGCCGCTGGCGGGCGCAGTGCCGTGGACCTCCATGGGTGGTGGTGGAACACGCTTGCGTCCCATCACCTTGCGAGGCGAATGCACCCCGCATACCTTCCCGCCTTCCACGGGCCCGGCGGCCACGTGGACCACGCCACGCACGATTCCTCTCCACGCGCCATGCCCTCACCAGAAGCACTCGCCTCGGCGCCACTGCTGCCCTGGTACGTCGCCGTGGCCATTGCGTCGGCGGGCCTGATGACCGTGCTCAAGGCCGGACGCGACGCGGTGCGACGAGGCGGTGCGGTGGTGGCCCTGGGCGGCCTGGGGCTGCTGATGGTGCAGGCCCTCAAGCTCACGGGCGCCGACTCGAAGGACCTGTCCACGCCGTTCCTGATCGCCTTCGCGGCCATCGGCACGATCGGTGCCGTGCGCGTGATCACGCATCCGCGGCCGGTGTTCGCTGCGTTGTACTTCATCCTGACCGTGCTCGCGGCCGCGGCCATCTTTCTGGTGCTGGCTGCCGAGTTCCTGGCGTTTGCGCTGATCATCGTCTACGCCGGCGCCATCCTGATCACCTACATGTTCGTGCTCATGCTGGCCCATCAGAGCCCCGAGGACGAGATCGGCCGCATCGGCGCCGAGGACTACGACCGCGTGCCGAGGGAGCCCATGGTCGCGGTGCTGCTGGGCTTTGTCCTGGTGGCGGCGCTGGGCTCGGTCATCGAGCGCGTGCCCACGCTGACCCGCGAGGCCGCCGCGATCGCGCCGGGTCAGGCCGCGTTTGAGCGGGCCGAGGCCCTGCAGCGCATGCCCGAGCAGTTGCTCGCCCAGGCTCGCCTGCAGGATGCGGAGGCCGTGGCGCTGGCCGCCGATGACCAGGGCCGCGTCTCGTTCGTCCAGGGGCAGCTGCTTCAGGTGCGCATCCGCACCGCCGAGGGCGAGATCCGCGTGGTGGCCGTGGATCCGGCCGTCAGCGTGGACAATGTGCAGCTGGTTGGACTGGATCTGGTGGCCCGCTATCCAGCCAGCCTGGAGCTGGCGGGCGTGATCCTGCTCATGGCCATGTTCGGCGCCGTGGTGCTGGCGCGAAGGCAGATCGAGCTGGGCGAGGACGAGCGACGCAAGGCCGCCGGCATGGCGGGCATGGTGCTGGACCTGCCCGAGAACGAGCGGGGTGCGGCGTGAACCCGGCCGTGGAGATGGCATCGGCCACCGCGAGCCCGGCCGTCACCGTGGCGCTGGCCTTCAGTGCCGTGCTCTTCGGCATCGGGCTGGTGGGCTTTCTTGTGCGGCGCAACATGATCCTGATGTTCCTGAGCACCGAACTGATGCTGCAGGCCGCCGCCATCGCGTTCATCGCCTTCGGCCGCATGCGGATGGACCTGGGCGGACAGGTGTTCGTCATCTTCATCCTGACCGTGGCGGCCGCCGAGGCGGCCCTGGCCCTTGGTCTGGTGGTGCTGCTCTATCGCCGCCGCGAGACCCTCAGCGCCGAGAGCTGGCAGGAGCTGCACGAGTGAACCCGCTTCCACTGCTCCTTGCCGCAACGGACGAGGCCAGCCATGGGTCGCTGGCCAACGCGGCCATTCCCGTGGCCTCGGAGGCTCCAGGCCTGGCGTGGCTGGGCTGGGTGCTTGCCCTGCCGGCCATCAGCGCCTGCCTGTGCGGACTGCTCGCGGCCTTGCGCGTGCGGAACAAGTTGCCCGCCTTGCTCACCGTGCTGGCACTGGGCACGGCGTTCGCGCTCATCCTGAAGCTGTACCTGTCCCGCGGCCCGGACGCGGCTCCGGTGATCGTGCACCTGTGGGACTGGATGAACTTCTCGTGGGGCGATGGGCTCTGGAGATCCTTCCAGGCCGACGTGAGCCTGTACATCGACAGCCTCACCCTGCTGTGGATGCTGTTCGTGACCGGCCTGGGCACGCTGATCGCGGTCTTCGCCAGCGAGTACATGGAGGCCGAACGCGGCCCGGGTTACGCTCGCTTCTTCTTCGGCGTGAGCATCTTCCTGCTCGCCATGAGTGCGCTCGTGATGGCCGACAACCTGGTGCTGCTCTACCTGGGCTGGGAGGGCGTGGGCCTGGCGAGCTACCTGCTGATCGGCTTCTACTACCAGAAGCCCTCCGCGGTGGCCGCAGCCAAGAAGGCGTTCATCATGAACCGCGTGGGCGATCTGGGCCTGGCGGTCGGCATCTGGCTGATCTGGGTCAACTACGGCACCGTGGAGTATTCGGCCCTGTTCCAGGCCTTCACCGAGGGCGGCGCCGCCCAGGGCGGATGGGACCGGGCCCTGATCCCCTTCTGCCTGATGCTGGGGGCCTTCGGCAAGAGCGCACAGTTGCCGCTGTTCACATGGCTCCCCGACGCGATGGAAGGCCCCACCCCGGTCAGCGCGCTGATCCACGCGGCCACCATGGTCACCGCCGGCGTGTACCTGATCGCCCGCATGCAGCCGCTCTTCATGCTGCATCCTGACGCCATGGCCACCGTGGCGTGGATCGGCGGCCTGACCGCGCTGCTGGCCGCCACCATCGGCATGGCGCAGCACGACATCAAGCGGGTCTTCGCCTACAGCACCGTGAGCCAGCTGGGCTACATGTTCATGGGGCTGGGCGTGGGCACCGCCTTCGGCGCGGCGTACCACGTGTTCACGCACGCCTTCTTCAAGGCCCTGCTGTTCCTCACGGCCGGCGCGGTCATGCACGGATTCGCCGGCCAGCTGGACCTTCGCAAGCTCAGCGGTCTGCGACGCGTGCCTGGCTTCGGCGTGGTGTGCTGGACCATGCTGCTTGGCTCGCTGGCCCTGGCGGCGTTTCCCTTCACCAGCGGCTTCCTGTCCAAGGACCTGATCCTGGTGCAGGCCTTCAGCGAGCCTCGCTTCGTGGCCCTGGGCTGGCTGGGCCTGGCCACGGCGGGCCTGACCGCGTATTACACGTTCCGCGTGTGGTTCCGGGTCTGCGCGGGACCGGTGGCCTACACGCCCGGCGAGGAGTCCCACGGTCACGACGACCACGGTGACCACGGTGACCACGGGCATGGTGACCACGGCGCCGGGTTCCATCCGCACGCGCCACGGCTGGCCATCAATGGCGTGCTGCTGCTGATCGCGGTGGGCGTGCTGCTGTCCGCAGTGCCGGGCTACATGGCGCTGCGAGGCGAGCACAACTGGGTGCAGGAGATGGTCTACCACTCCACCGCCGTGCGGGCCGCGGGCGTGGCACACGTGACCACGCCGGTGGCCTTCGGCCTGGATCCGCACGGACTGGTCACCGTGTTCGGCATCGGGCTGGGCGTGGGCGGCATCCTGGTGGCGCTCTGGCTGCACTTGCTCGACCGCCGCATGGCCGATCGCCTTCGGACGGCCCTGCGGTCGAATCCGCTCACCGGATGGCTGCCGACCTGCATGGAGAACAAGTGGTACGTGGACGAGATCTACGACGTGGCCTTCCGCCAGGCCGCGTGGATCACCAGCCACCTGCTGCACTTCTTCGACCGGCACCTGATCGACGGCCTGCTCGTGAACGGCTTTGGCCGCCTTCCCATGATGTTGGGCCGCCTGTTCCAGCCGCTCTACAACGGCGCCCTGCAGGGCTACGCCACCACCATGGCCGGCGGGCTCATCCTGGTCCTGGCCTGGGTGGCCTGGCGATGGCTGGGCGCAGGAGGTCTGGCATGAGCAGTCCCCTTCTGCTGCTGGCGATTCCCGTGGCCACGGCCGTGGCCACCGCCATGGGACCCGAGCGTGCGGCCAAGTGGACGGCGTTCGTGGGCACGCTGGCGGCGTTCGCGGCCAGCATGGTGATGGCCGTGCAGTTTCCGGAGTGGCACAGCGGTGCCTTCTGGCCCGATGCCAGCGAGGGCAGCGCCCTGCAGGCCTTCGGCGTGAGCGTGACCCTGGGTGGCGACTCGGTCAGCATGCTCCTGCTGCTGCTGACCACCTTCATGATGCCCATGACCATCGCGGGCAGCTTCACGGCCATCACCGAGCGGCAGCGCGAGTACTACACGTGGTTCATGCTGCTCGAGGCCGGCGTGCTGCTGGCCTTCCTGGCCCGCGACTTCGTGGCGTTCTACGTGGGCTACGAGTTCACCCTGATCCCGATGTACTTCCTGATCTCGATCTGGGGCGGTCCGCAGCGTCGCGCCGCCGCGATCAAGTTCTTCGTGTTCACCTTCCTGGGCAGCGTGTTCACGCTGGCGGCCGCCATCTACGTGGCCGCCCGGCATGCCGACATGACCGGCGTGTGGGACTTCTCGCTGGCCGCGCTCACCACCTTCGGAAGCGAGCACATGACCGCCACCGAGCAGTACTGGGTGTTCCTGGGGCTCATGGCGGGCTTTGCGGTCAAGACCCCGGTCTTCCCCGTGCACACGTGGCTCCCCCTGGCCCATGACCAGGCCCCCACCGGCGGCAGCGTGATCCTGGCGGCGATCCTGCTCAAGCTGGGCACCTACGGGGTGTACCGCATCGCCATCCCCGTGGCTCCGGGCGGCGCCGTGGAAACGGCCACCTTCTTCGGGATCCTGGGCATTCTGGCGATCATCGTCACGGCCATGATCTGCTGGGTGCAGACCGACGTGAAGAAGCTGATCGCCTACAGCTCGGTCAGCCACATGGGCTTCGTCATCCTGGGGCTCTTCGCCTTCAACCCGGTCGGCATGCAGGGGGCGGTCATGTACATGGTCAGCCACGGCCTGAGCACCGGCGCCATGTTCCTCTGCATCGGCATGATGTACGAGCGATTCCACACCAAGGAGATGGACCAGATGAGCGGCCTGGCGCGGCGCATGCCGGTGTGGGGCACCTTCATGGTGCTGTTCACCCTGGCCAGCCTCGGCCTGCCCGGGCTCAACGGGTTCGTGGGCGAGTTCCTCTGCCTCATGGGCACCTTCGTGGCCGAGCACGACCAGCCCGCCGGCTATCCCGGCGTGATGGGACCGTGGTTCGCGGTGGTGGCCGCGGTGGGCCTGATCCTGGGCGCCATGTACCTGCTGATCATGCTGGGCAAGGTGGTGTGGGGACCGCTCAAGGTGCCGGGTGCCTCGGCCGATCCGCACGAGCACGCCCACGGCGACGCGGGCCATGGGGCGCTGCCGCGAGACCTCAACTTCCGCGAGATCGCCGTGCTCGCGCCGCTGGCCGTGGCGTGCCTGGCCATCGGCCTCTATCCCCGGATCATGCTCGACGTGACCGAGCCCTCGGTGCGTGAGACGCTGGTGGCCTATCCGGACCGCGTGAATCAGTACAACGCCGAACGCGGACTGGTCCATGCGGCCTCGGGCGGCAACGTGGCGAGCGCGGGTGGCCACCGCACGGAGGTCCGGCCATGATCGGCATCGCCGAGCGCCTGGGCGCCCTCACGCCCGAGATCATCGTCTTCTGCGGTGCCGTGGTGGTGAGCGTGACTGGCCTGAGCCGCTCACGCAGGATCCGTGCTGCCACCCCGCTGCTTGCCGGGCTGGCCCTGGTGCTGGCGCTGGTCGCGCTGGCCCGCCAGTGGGGCGGACAGGTGCTCGAGGGCGTGCTGCTTCCGCAGATGGGCGACTACGTGCGGGGCCTGATCCTGCTGATGGGAGTGGGTTTCGTGGCGATCGCCACCGGCCTGGTTGACCGCCGATTCGAGGAGGCCGTGTCCCGCGGCGTGGCCGTGTTCGACCCGATCCGCGTGGTGCGCGGCGAGTTCTTCGCCTTCCTGCTGCTGAGCCTGTGCGGTGCCATGCTGATCCCGGCCAGCCCGGACCTGATCTGGCTCTTCCTGGCCCTGGAACTCACCAGTCTGCCCACCTACATCGCCGTGGCCATGAGCCGAGGCACCCGAAGGGCGCAGGAAGCGGCGGTGAAGTACTTCTTCCTCGGCGCGCTCAGCACCGCGATCACGGTCTACGGCTTCGCCATGATCTACGGCAGCAGCGGATCGCTGCAACTGGTGGACATCCAGCTGGCCTTCGCGGCCCAGTCGGCCATGGGCGGCGTGGATGCGGTGGGACTGATCGGCCTGGTGCTGGTGGTGATCGGCCTGTGCTTCAAGCTGGCGGCCGCACCGATGCACTTCTACGCCCCCGACGTCTACGAGGGGGCGGCGGCGCCGGTGACCGGACTGCTGTCGTTCCTGCCCAAGGTGGCCGGCTTCAGCGCCCTGCTGCTCATCGCGGATGCCGCGGGCTGGGGCAGCGGCCTGCAGGCAGGCAACGGGCTGCCGCCAGCGCTCCAGGCCACCATCTGGATGGTCAGCGTGCTCACCATGACCCTGGGCAACGTGGGGGCCCTGCTGCAGCGCAACACCAAGCGCATGATGGCCTACAGCAGCATCGCCCACTCCGGCTACATGCTCATGGCCGTCGTGGCGGGACCGCAGGCAGGCCTGCCCGCGATGCTCTTCTACCTGCTGGCCTACGGGGTGACCAACTTCGCCATCTTCGGTGCGCTGGCCGGCATCGAACGCCAGGGACAGGAGGTCGAGCAACTGGAGGACCTGGCCGGACTGGCCAAGCGGCATCCGGCCGCGGCCGCCTGGCTGGCCATCGGCAGCGGGTCGCTCATGGGCATGCCGCCGCTGCTGGGCTTCTGGGCCAAGTTGGTGCTGTTCATCGCGGTCATCCAGTCCGGCCACACGCCGCTGGTGGTGATCGCCGCGGTCAACAGCGTGGTCAGCGTGTGGTACTACCTTCGGATCGCGGGCGTGCCGATCCTCGCTCCGGCCGGCCCCGCCGCCGAGGGCGTGGTGCGGACCCCGAGCGCCTGGCCCCGCGTGGCGGCGATGGTGTTCGGTGTGGGCGTGCTGGTGCTGCCGCTGTTCCTGAACCGCATCTGGACCCAGGTGCAGTCCGCCACGGGCCTGTCCGCCGGCGACAACGTGGCCTCGTTCACGGACGAGTGAGCC